>JBPYFG010000255.1:0-6447 GCA_051986365.1 Xanthobacteraceae bacterium | reverse complement strand
CGCTGCATCTTCTTCTTCAGCGCCTTGAGGGCCTGGTCGACGTTATTATCACGGACAAGAACCTGCACGCTTGCTCCTCTTGGATTCGGTTCTGGGATTGCTTGATGCCGCCCGGCCAAAGGCCTGCGGCACCTTGGCGCGGGCTGTAGCAGAACAGCGCCAAAAAGTCCACCGCAGGAGGCGCACTAGTCGTCAAACACGCGGGTGACGTGGCCCATCTTGCGGCCGGGACGGATCGCCGTTTTGCCATAGAGATGCACGGCAACTCCGGGCAAATTGAGATAACGCCGGTAATCTTCGACCTCGCGGCCGATCAGGTTCATCATCTCGACACGGCCGTGACGAACCGGCCTAGCGAGCGGCCAGCCTGCGACCGCCCGGATATGCTGCTCGAATTGCGACACCGACGCCCCGTCGAGCGTCCAGTGTCCGGAATTGTGCACCCGCGGTGCGATTTCGTTGACCAGGAGCTCACCCTCGCGCAGCACGAACATTTCGACTGCCAGCACGCCGACATAGCCGAACTTCTGGGCGATGATTTCGGCAGTGCGCCGCGCCTGCACCGCGTCCTGTTGCGAAAGCGTCGCCGGCACTCGCGATGTCTTCAAGATGTGATCGCGATGCTCGTTCTCGGTCACGTCAAAACATTCGACAGCGCCGTTTTGCCCGCGCGCCGCCACCACCGAGACCTCACGCTGGAACGGTATGTGCGCTTCCAGGATGCAGGGCTGAGCGCCGGCCTCGCGCCAGGCAGCCTCCGGATCGGTGCCGTTTTTGACGGTGACTTGGCCTTTGCCGTCATAGCCGAAGCGGCGGGTCTTGAGCACCGCGGGCCGGCCGATGCGCTCGACCGCGGCCTTGAGTTCGGCGGGGCAGGAGACTTCGGCGAAGGCCGCGGTTGGAATGTTAAGGCTGGCGACGAAGTTCTTCTCAGCCAGGCGGTCTTGCGTGGTCGCCAGGATTGCCGGATCAGGCAGGACCGGAATGCGGGCGGCGAGAAAAGCAGCGGTCTCGGCAGGGACGTTTTCGAATTCGTACGTCACGATATCGACGTCCGCGGCAAATCGATCCAGCGCCTCGGTGTCGGTGTAGTCCGCGCAGGTGACGCGATGCACGACGTCAAAGGCTGGGGAATCCGGGCTGGGCGCGAAAACATGACATCGAAAGCCGAGCCGCGCGGCGGCGAGCGCCAGCATACGGCCAAGCTGTCCACCGCCGAGAATGCCGATCGTCGCCTCGGGCTCGAGCGCCGGCGCGGCTGCGGTCACGCGATATCCTTCGGCGCCTCGGGTACGCCCGCGGTTTGCGCCGCCCGCCAGGCCTCGAGCCGCTGCCCCAGTGCCGCATCGTTGAGCGCGAGCACGCTGGCGGCGAGCAGCGCCGCGTTGATCGCGCCGGCCTGGCCGATCGCGAGCGTGCCGACCGGCACGCCTGGAGGCATTTGCACGATCGAGTACAGCGAATCTTGCCCGGACAGGGCTTTGGATTCGATCGGCACGCCGAATACCGGCAAGCTGGTGAGCGAAGCAGTCATGCCTGGCAGATGCGCGGCACCACCGGCGCCGGCGATGACCACCTTGAAGCCTTCCGCTTTGGCGCCCTTGGCGAAGGCGTATAACCGTTCCGGCGTGCGATGGGCCGAAACAATGCGTGTGCGGTAGCCGACTTGCAGCGCGTCGAGGGTCTCGGCGGCATGCTTCATCGTCTGCCAGTCAGACTGGCTGCCCATAATAATGGCGACGGATTTCGCTTCCGAAGGCGGCACGATTGAAAAAACCCTGCGCGAAGGAAGCGCCGGATTATAGGCCCGTGCGTTGGACTAGCAAGGCGGCCGACCTTATCTAAGTCACAGAAAGTGTGCGATTTCTGACAGGGTTAACGTTTTGGCCGGATGCGATCGCGAACAGAGGCCCCTGCGCCCGATGGAAATGAGCCAATATCATTACCTGCCGCTAGCGCCGAGCTTCTTTGCAATCCTGGTCGGTGTTTTCATCGGCGTTCTGATCCTGCAATCGCTGCGCTACGCCTATGTCAGCCTCGGCATCAGTTCGGGGACGGCGCTGTTTCTCTTATTCGCCTCGCTGATCGGCAGCGTTTTCAACATCCCAATCGTCCAGCTGCCGCCGGAGCCGGTTGTGTCAGACCGCGTCATCGATTTTTTTGGCATGGAATATGCGGTCCCGGTGGTGACCCATTGGCGCGGCACGGTGATCGCGGTCAATGTTGGCGGCGCGGTAATCCCAACTTTGTTGTCGCTCTATCTGCTGTTCGCTCGCAATTTGTGGGTCAAAGGCACGATCGCGACGGCGATCGTTGCACTGGTTCTGCACTGGCTCGCCAATCCGGTCCCGGGGCTCGGCATCGCGGTGCCGGTCTTCGTGCCGGTTATCGCCACCGCTGCGGTCGCGTTGATATTGTCGCGCGAAGATGCTGCACCGCTCGCATACATTGCCGGTGCGCTCGGCACGCTGATCGGCGCCGATCTGACCAATCTCGATAAAGTGAGCGGGCTCGGCGCGCCGGTGGCTTCGATCGGCGGCGCCGGCACCTTCGACGGCATTTTTCTGACCGGCATTCTGGCCGTCATTCTTGCCAACCTGTTCCCGCACCGGCACGCCCGCGACCCGCAACCGTGGGCCACCTGATCGCGTAGTCAGGCGAACCTCTGAGGCGACCTTGCCAATCATTTCGGAAAGGTGCGCAATAGCAGCCCACATCCGTGAGGCTTGCCCAGCAACGCCATGCCGCAGCCGTCCATTGCGCACTATCACGCCCACATCTATTACGATCCGGCCAAGAGTCGCGGCCGGGCTGAGCGGCTGCGCCGGCGCGTCGCCAAAGGCTTTCCAAAAGCCAAGCTCGGCCGCTGGCACGACGAGCTGGTCGGCCCACATCCCCAATCGATGTTTCAGATCGCTTTTCCCACAGAGATTCTTGCAGCGTTTGTGCCGTGGTTGATGCTCAATCGCGATGGCTTGGTCGTGCTGCTGCATCCGGAAACCGGCAACGATCTGGCCGACCACACGGCGCATGCCGCCTGGTTCGGCGCGGTCTTGCCGCTGCGGCTTGAGGCCTTCACCGGACACAAATAAATCGTTGTGAGCGATTGCGCGCGGCGATTGTCGAGACTCGCGCGGCCGGCGTTCTTTGCCTTTGCTATCGTGAATTCGCGGTCGGCATTTGCACCTGCCGCACCATTGCCATGGCCCAAACCGCGGCAATGCGCTGCAGTATTGCGCCAGAACATTCTTCGCGGCCTAGCCGTTATGATGCTGCAAACGAAGTGCGAATGTTCAGGCACGGTCATGCCCAGCCAGCGCGATATCGATCGGCGCAACGATGCAAGGCTTCTCACGCCGCTGCTGTTGATAGCGCTCGTGATCGCGGCGGGCGTTTTGTTCTACGCGCTGACCGGCCATGCCTTAGCCGCCGTTTGAGACAAGCGCGTTTCCCTCGTTTGAAGCGTGAGCCGGTGATCGCGATGTCTTTTTGATGGTCGGAACATTGCTGTTTCCGGCGCCGGCAGAGCGAACCGATCGGCGCGCGGATCGTTGCCTTTTCAGCAGTGAAAGACGGATCTGGAACCATGAACAAAGTTCTCTTAGCTGCGGTGCTTCTAATAACCGCGACATCGGCAGCTGCGGCGCAGGGCTACTATTTCGCCGCGCCATACGGCTACAGCGTGTATGGCACGGGCGATTTCCCTGGCACTTATGCCTATGTGCGCGAGCCCTATACGGCGCCTCCGATCGCCTATGGTTACGACCCGTACGGGACGGCCAGAAATTGGCAGTACTACCGGCCGAGCGGACCAGGCCGAGGCAATAACGAGGAATCGACACGATGAATGCAGCAAAGATCATCCTGGCTTTGTCTCTGCTGGCGGGCGTCGCGGCGACAAGCGTCCTGACGCCCGCGCCAAGCTTCGCGCAGAGCCAAGCAAATTATGGACCGAATTCGCCGGGCGGCGGCGATACTTTCGGCGAGCCGTATAGCGGCACTGCCGCGGCACGACGGAAATCTGGTGGCTGGTAGGCTGGCCTTCGCGATAGATTGACCGACGTAAAGTCGGACCAGACCCCCGGTCCTCTTGGATCGGGGGTTTTGTCGCCTGGCTTGCTGCACGCATATCGATTTTCTCCGGATCGGGTCGAGCAATCATGACAGCGGGGGCGCAGGCGCGGCGGTTGAGCGTCGCAGTGGTGGGGCTTGGCGGCATCGGCGGCGGCGCCGCCGGCAGTCTCGCAGCCGCCGGACTGCACGATATTATGGCTTGTACGCGCCAACCAATCGCGCGGTTTACGTTGGAGCGGGCCGAAGGCACGGTCGAAGCGCCGCTTCGCGTCTTGACCGATCCGGCGCAAGCTAAGCCTGTCGATTGGGTGCTTGTTTGCACCAAGACGCATCAGACGGCAGCCGCCGGTCCATGGCTTGCGCGGCTGTGCACCCCGGCCACGCGCGTCGCGGTCTTGCAGAACGGCATCGATCACGTCGCACGCGTAGCGACGTTGGCCGGCGGTGCGACTATCGTGCCGGTACTGGTCTATTACAACGGTGAGCGCTTAGCTCCGGACCGTGTGCGGATTCGCCATGCCGGCTCCTTCGATGCGGTGGTGGCCGATGACGATCCGGGCCGCGCTTTCGTCGATTTGTTCGAGGGCACTCCGCTTCGCATCATTCGCAGCGCCGATTTCGCAACGTTGGCCTGGCGCAAGCTTCTGATCAATGCGGTTGCCAATCCGATCACTGCCCTGACCCTGCAGCGGCAAGTGGTGCTACGCCGTCCCGATGTTCAGGAATTGTGTCGGGGCATTCTCAACGAAGCGGTTGCGGCGGCGCGCGCCGAAGGTGTGAAGCTCGCCGAAGACGAAACCGCGCGCACGATTGCTACGCTCGAAAATTTTTCCGGCGAGCTCGGCACCTCGATGTATTTCGATCGCCTTGCCGGGCGCCGGGTCGAGGTCGAGGCGCTCACCGGTGCGATCGTCGCGGCCGGCGACCGCCATGGCATGGCGATGCCGCTTAATCGCGCGCTGCTCACGCTGTTGCGGGCGATCAATGATGCGATCAGCGCTTAGCAGGAAAGAAGACCTGCTGATCCACCCTGTAGGCCACGCAGCTTCCAGGTGCCGAGCAGTTCCTCGGCCTCGTCGAGGGTCAAGCGCTCATGCCGCACCGGTCGGGAGACAACCGACTGTGCGCGACAGCGTGAATCGATCCCCGCTTTTTTCGACTCTGAATAGAAGCTTGTCGATAAGCGCGCGCAAATGCCGCTCGCGTTCGCTGGGCGCCGCGTCTGACGCTTTCGAGTCGGGTGACATCGGTTTGTACCGCCTTGTCAATGACGGTAACCGCCAAGCGACATCCATCGTTCCGGTGCAAAAGAACTGTCTGCCGCTTTGCATCGCATGTCAGGCGTCCCATTATTACGCCATGGGAAGAGACGATTCGCGAGACCGATCGAGAGATTGGCGCGACACACCGAAAACGCGACGCGAACCGGATGCGCGCGCCGCCGCCGAGAAGGCCTTCAAAGCGGTGACGACCAAGCCGCTCGAAGTTCCGCAAAGAACCGCGTCGGTCCCCTTGCCGAGCGTGAAAGAGACGGTGACGCTGCGGATCGACCGCGACGTGCTGGATTTTTTCCAGCAAGACGGCCCCGGTTGGCAGGACCGCATCAATGCAGCGCTGCGTAAGGCGGCGGGGAAGTAAAAATCCGCCCCGTCGTCCTGAGGTGCGACGCCGACCTGTCGGGGGAGCCTCGAAGGACGGCGGCTCGCATCCTTCGAGGCCCGCCATCGCAGCCAAGTGTCCGCAGGATGCGCCTGCTATGGGCGGGCACCTCAGGATGACGTTCTGACGAAGGATGATCCGCGCTTACCGCGCCGCGGCAACGGCCGCGTGCGGGTTTTCCATGTGCGCGATGTTGTTCTTGACCGCCTTCTGCACTTTCTCGAAGGCGCGCACTTCGATCTGGCGCACGCGCTCGCGCGATACGCCGAACTCGTCGGCGAGTTCTTCCAGCGTGATCGGTTCGTCAGCGAGCCGGCGCGCTTCGAAAATCCGGCGCTCGCGGTCATTAAGCACGGTGAGCGCCTCGCCGAGCGCCTTGTGCCGGTTTTCCGACTGCTCGCTTTCGGCCAGCTGGCTTTCCTGGCTGACGCTGTCGTCGACCAGCCAATCCATCCATTCACCGGAATCGCCGTCTTCCCGGATCGGCGCGTTGAGCGAAGCATCGCCGCCGAGCCGGCGGTTCATGTCGATGACATCCTGCTCGGTCACGCCAAGCCGCTTGGCGATGAGCTTGACTTGATCCGGGCGCATGTCGCCTTCATCCAGCGCCGAAATGCGGCTCTTGGCCTTGCGCAGGTTGAAGAACAGCTTCTTCTGATTGGCGGTGGTGCCCATCTTCACCAGCGACCACGAGCGCAGGATGTATTCCTGGAT
>JBPYFG010000254.1:0-2657 GCA_051986365.1 Xanthobacteraceae bacterium | reverse complement strand
GATGATCTCGCGCAGCGCCTCGTCATCGATCTCGGCCTGGCCGGCTTTAAGCCCGTTCGCTTCCGTCTGCCGGCGGACCAGATAACGATGCGCGATCTCCATCTTCTCGTCGGCGGTGTAGCCGGCGAGCGAGATGATCTCCATGCGGTCGCGCAGCGGGCCGGGAATGGTGTCCAGCATGTTCGCCGTGGTGATGAAGACCACGCGGCTCAAATCGAACGGCACACCGAGATAATTGTCGCGGAACGTGTTGTTCTGCTCCGGATCGAGCACTTCGAGCAAAGCCGCCCCGGGATCGCCCTGGATGCCGGCGCCGAGCTTGTCGATCTCGTCGAGCATCATCACGCAATTGCGCGAGCCGGCCTTGCGGATTGCCTGGATGATGTTGCCCGGCAGCGCGCCGATATAGGTGCGGCGATGGCCGCGAATCTCCGCCTCGTCGTGCACGCCGCCGAGGCTGACGCGGGTGAATTTGCGGTCCATGGCGCGCGCAATCGATTGCCCGAGCGAGGTCTTGCCGACGCCGGGCGGGCCGACGAAGCACAGGATCGGCGCCTTGCCTTGCGGGCTGAGCTTGCGCACGGCGAGAAATTCGATGATCCGCCGCTTGATCTTTTCCAGATCGTAATGGTCCTCGTCGAGAATGCGGCGGGCTTCAGCGATATCGATCGGCTTTTCCTCGGGCAATTTCCAGGGCAGCTCGATTAGCCAATCGAGATAAGTGCGCACCATGCCGTATTCTCCGGCGGCTTCCGGCATGCGCTGCAGCCGGCGCAATTCCTTGCGCGCCTGATCCTCGACCTCCTTCGGCATGCCGGCATCGCTGATCGCTTTATCGAGCTCGGCGATCTCGGCGGCCTTGCCCTCCTCGCCTTCGCCGAGCTGGCGCTGGATCGCTGCCATCTGTTCGCGGAGCAGCACTTCGCGCTGGCGTTCGTCGAGCTTCGCCTTGGTTTGCCGGCCGATCTCTTGTGACAACCGCAACACCTCGATGCGGTGCGCAAGGAGCCGCGAGACCTTGTCCATCCGCGCGGTGATGTCGACGGTCTCGAGGATTTCCTGTTTTTCTTCCGGCTTGATGTCCATGTAGGCGGCGGACAAGTCGGCAATCGCCGGCGCCGCCTCGATCGACTGAATCGCGGCAACGAGTTCGGCCGGCGCTTGCGGCAGGAGTTCGACGGCTTCCACCGCCTGCGCTTTCAGATTGACGAAGCGCGCCTCGATTTCGGGACTGCGGGTCTCCGGCTCCGGAATCCGTAAGACGCGGGCAACCAAAAACGGCCAGCCAGAGAGATATTCGGCAATCTGGAAGCGCTGTTCGCCCTGGCAGACAAGATGGTGACTGCCGTCCGGCGTGGTGATGTAGCGCACGACGTTGGCGAGCGTGCCCATGCGATGCATGTCGATCGCGGTCGGATCCTCGACCTCGGCGGCGCGCTGCAACAGGATGCCGACCTGACGCTGATCGCGCACGGCCTGTTGCGCCGCCGCGATCGATTTCGGCCGGCCGAGCGTGATCGGCAGTACCAGGCCAGGAAACAGCACGGTGTTACGCACCGGTACGATAATCAGCGCGTCGGGCGGTAAAGCCGGCATCGAGCTGGCGCCAAGTGCGGCGCCCTCTTTTGCGCTCATTTGTTGTTCAGCCACGATGAGGTCCTGCTTTTTGCAGCGTCACGATCAAACAACCGGCCGCAGCGGCGCGGCGCACGCCGGCATAGCGACCGGCCGGCAAGCGCAGGCGCCGATAGAAGCGTCCTTGCGGCAGTTCGAGCCGATGGATCGTCGCGGTGCGCAATTGCTCCGGCACAGTGCGCGTGCCGGCGATGACGAGATCGCCGTCCTCGATCAGAGCCTGCGCGTCGTCCGGGTCGACGCCTGGAAGCGCGACCAGCACCAGGACTTCAGATTCGGTTTCCAGAATATCGACCGGCGGCTCCCAGGCCGGCAGTTGCGCTTGCGGGGCCGATGGCCGAAACAACTCGCGATGCATGCGTTCGGCACGCGCCAGCATCTCGCACGCTTCCGACCACATCCAATCGCGGGTCACATCGCGGGCCATGACAACCCCTCCAGTATGATCGCCTTATGTGTGGCGTAGGGGAGTGCAATTCAACCAGTTGAGGTAGCGAATAGCGAGTGGCGAATGGGGAACAGAAAGTCGCTGTTCGCGTCGCTAGGCCTTCACGCCAATGCGCGCGGCGTGCACGCCTTCGGCAAGCGCGCCGACAAGATCGGTCACGGCCGCGACAGTCCTTGATGTCGGCCTGGAGTCGGGCCCAAGACTTTGGCGCACCGCTTCCACCAGCGCCGAGCCGACGACAACGCCGTCGGCGCCATTGGCAATGGCCCGCGCATGGGCTGCGGTCCGCACCCCGAAACCGACACAGACCGGCAATGTCGTGTGCCGCTTGATCCGCGCCACTGCGGCCGCGACTTTACCGGTGTCGGGGGCGGCAGCGCCGGTGATCCCGGTGATCGAGACGTAATAAACAAAGCCCGACGTGTTGGTCAGCACCGTGGGCAAGCGCTTATCGTCCGTGGTTGGGGTGGCGAGCCGGATGAAATTAAGCCCGGCCCTCCTTGCCGGAAGGCATAGTTCGGAATCTTCCTCGGGCGGCAAATCGACGACAATTAAGCCATCGACGCCGGCGGCC
>JBPYFG010000253.1:0-5283 GCA_051986365.1 Xanthobacteraceae bacterium | reverse complement strand
CATCATCCTCGAATTTCTGGTCAAGGAGGGCCCAGCTGACAAGGTGCAGCCACTGCTGGCCGAACTTCCGGGAGCCGAGGCGGTGATGCAAAAGGCCGCCAGTGAAAGCGACTCCGGCGGCATGATGGCTGGAGCAATGGGTGGAGTCATGGGCGCGGGCATGCGCATGATGTCAGCCGGTTTGAGCATGGGCCAAGTACAGAGCGTGACCCGCGCGGTGATTGCGTATACGCGAGAGAAAGCTGGCGAGGATGCGGTAGGCGAGATCGTCGCTGCAATCCCCGGGCTCGCGCAGTTTGTTTGAGTACCAACGTGTTTGTTGCGATCAAATTGCGCTGAGGGGGTATCGATGGCGTATCCTATTTCCGAAATTCAGGGGATCGGAACCGACGTTGCCGCCGCTTTGAAATCGGACGGAATTCGCACCACGGTCACGCTGCTGCGCTTGGCCAAGACGCCGAAGCAAAGATTAAAGCTGGCGCTCAAGACCGGGGCGCCGGAGAAAAACGTACTGGACTGGGTCACCGCGGCCGATCGCATGCGGATTAAGGGCGTCGGCTGGGAATATGCCGAACTGCTGCGGGCTGCCGGCGTGCGCACGGTCAATGAGCTTCGCTACCGCAATCCGCAAAAGCTCGCAGAGGCGATGGCGGAGGTCAATACCAAGCGCAAATTGGTCCGCGTTCTGCCATCGGTGAATACGGTAGCGCGCTGGATCGAGGATGCCAAAAAACTGCCGCCGCTGATCCGTTACTGATTGCAGCAGGCGGCAGTTCTTCATCAGACCCAAATTGAGTTTCCGCCGCCGCTTGACTTCGCAAGAGTGGCCGCGCAAAGCCAGCGCCAGCCCGGCGTCATGAGTGGCGTCAGGCCGCCCAATAATTTAAGGACGGACAAACTTAAGGTCGGATAAACTTAAAGGATATGGGCCATGGCGGCGAGGATCACGGCCGCGAATGTCACGCGTGGCGCTCCATCAGTCTCGGGCCCGGCGCCCGCCGGCAACCTGCTCGCCGGGCTTCTCGCCAAGGGCCGCCCGCTGGTGATGGGTGTGCTTAATGTCACGCCCGATTCATTCTCCGACGGCGGCCGATTCCTGGAGCCAGCGGCGGCGCTCGCGCAAGCGCGGCGACTTGTCGACGAGGGCGCCGACATCATCGATGTCGGCGCGGAATCGACACGGCCCTATGGCGGCACCAGCCCGGTTTCGCTCGACGAGGAGCGCCGCCGCCTCGATGCGGCGCTGCCGGCAATCATTGGGCTCGGCGTGCCGGTTTCGATCGATACGATGAAAGCCCCGGTCGCGGCCTGGGCGCTCGAGACCGGAGTCGCAATCGTCAACGATGTCTGGGGACTGCAGCGTGATCCCGATATGGCGCGTGTCATCGCCGATCGCGGGGCCCCGGTCATTATCATGCACAATCGAGAGAATGCCGATCCGGCAATCGACATTATCGCGGCGGTGACCGAATTCTTTTCGCAATCGCTCGAAATCGCATGGCAGGCCGGCATCGCCCGCGAGCAGATCGTGCTCGACCCGGGGATCGGCTTCGGCAAGACGCCCGAGCAGAGCGTCGCCTGCATCGCGCGGCTTGATGCCTGGCGCGGATTTAATCTGCCCATTTTGGTCGGCGCTTCGCGCAAGCGCTTTATCAATGCGATCGTGCCTTCCGAACCGAGCGAGCGGCTGGGTGGATCGCTGGCGGCGCACCTTGTCGCTGCTGAAAACGGCGCGGCGATCATCCGTGCGCACGATGTTGCACCGACGGTCCAGGCCCTTGCGGTCGCCGCCGCGATCAGGCGGGCACGATGAGCGACACGATCTTTCTCAAGGGACTGGCGCTGCACGCCTATCACGGCGTGATGCAGCACGAAGCCAAGGTCGGGCAAACTTTTTACGTTGATCTGCAGCTCGACCTCGAGCTTGCTAATGCCTCGCGTACCGACAAGCTGAAAGACACGGTTTCCTACGACCTCGTCGTCAAAACCGTCGCCGAGGCGTTCTGCGGCCGCCGCTACCGATTGGTGGAAGCGGCCGCCGGCGCGGTGGCCGGCGCCGTGTTGGCCCGCTGCCCGCAAGTGCGCAGCGTCCGCGTCACCGTGCACAAGCCGCACGCGCCGGTCGCGGCGACGTTCGAGGATGTCGGCGTGACGATCGAACGCACGCGCAGCCGCAAATCATGAACGCGTCCGCTGCCGAGGCTTTGCTCGCGCTCGGCGGCAATCTTGGCGACGTACGCGCCACGTTCGGACGCGCCATCGCATTGTTGTGCGCCGATGGCGCCGTGCGGCTCGTCGCACGTTCTTCAGATTATCGCACGCCGCCATGGGGCGTTACGGACCAACCGGCGTTCATCAATGCCGCGATTGTTGTGGCCACCTCGCTCGATCCGCACACATTGCTCGTACGCGTGCAGAATGTCGAACGGGCGCTGGGCCGCGACCGGACAAGCGAACGGCGCTGGGGGCCGCGCCCGATCGACATCGATATTCTCGCCTATGACGACATCGTGCTGCGCGAGCCGGATTTGACCCTGCCGCACCCACATTTGTTCGAACGTGCATTTGTGCTCTTGCCGCTTGCTGAAATTGCCCCCGACCGCGTCATCGCCGGACGACGGGTTGGCGATGTGCTTGCTGGCGCCGATGTCGCGGGCATCAAGAAACTGCCGCCAAGGAAAGCTTAGCCGGGAAGTCGAAGCGCCGCGCTGAAACCGTCCTCTGCGCGGTTGGCCGCCGCGCCGGCGCGTGGCATTTTCGGGCTATGGCAAAACCCGAGCCTCCCATATCGGCCGCCGATTTTCCCGCGGTGACCGAGGCAGATTGGCGCAAGCTTGTCGACGCAGTGCTCAAGGGCGGATCGTTCGAGCGGCTTAAGAGCCGGACCCATGACGGGCTGACCATCGAGCCGCTTTATTCATCCGCGCGCGAGGCAAGCAGCGTTGCCGGCCGCGCGGGCGGCGCGGCGTGGACCGTTATGCAACGGGTTGATCATCCCGATCCGGCAGCCGCGAACGCGCAGGCGCGCGAGGACTTAGACGGCGGCGCGACCGGCTTGGTGCTGGTTTTTGCCGGTTCGGTGAGCGCCAATGGCTTTGGGCTTGAGGCAAACTCGACCGCGCTCGCAGGCGTGCTTGAGGGCATCGATCCCCGCGGCATTGCCTTGGATTTAAACTTAAGTCCGCCGACCCGCGGCATGGCCCGCGAAGTCGCGACGCTGATCAAGAACCGTGGCATTGCGCCGGGTGCGATCGATCTGCGGTTCAGCATCAATCCCATCGGTGGTTTCGCGGTCGCCGGGCGCAGCGCGCAAGGCTGGCATGAGCTCGCGCCGTCTTTGGCTGCGACGATCGTCGCATTGGCGAACGATGGGTTCCGCGGACCCTTCGCGGTGGCCGACGGACGCGTGATCCATAGCGCCGGCGGGTCGGAAGCACAGGAGCTTGCCTTTGCCCTCGCCAGTGCGGTCGCCTATTTGCGGGCGCTCGAACAAAGCGGCATGGCCCTGCAAGCCGCCTATGACGCGATCTATTTTCGGCTCGCCGCAGACGCCGATCAGTTTCTGACCGCAGCCAAATTTCGCGCCATGCGAAAATTGTGGGCGCGCGTCGCGACCGCTGCAGGGATTTCGGCGAAACCGGCGATTGTCTCCGCTGAAACCGCGTGGCGGACGCTCACGCGGCGCGATGCTTACGGCAATATATTGCGATCGACGATTGCGGTGGCCGCCGCCGGGCTCGGCGGCGCCGATGCAATCACCGTTCTACCGCATACTGCGGCGCTTGGTTTGCCCGACGCCTTCGCGCGGCGGGTGGCGCGCAACATGCAGCTCGTGCTGTTGGAGGAATCCAATCTGGCGCGGGTCGCCGACCCAGCGGCCGGATCCGGCGCCTTCGAAGCCCTGACCGAGCAGCTTTGTCTTGCCGCCTGGGCGCAATTTCAGGAGATCGAACGCGCGGGCGGCGCCTGGGCGGCGCTGGAAAACGGGCTCATCCAGCGCAACGTCGCCGCGGTGCGGACCGCGCGCCAACAAGCACTGGCGCGTGGAAAGGAGATTCTGACCGGCACCAATGCCTATCCCGATATCGCCGAAACGCCGCCTGCCGTACTCGATGTGGCGCCGCGCGCGGCGGCGCGCAGCGAGCCCGCAAGCGTAACCGCACCTTCACTGCCGCGACTGCGGCTCGCCGAGCCATTCGAAGCCTTACGCGACAAATCCGATCGCATGCTCGCCGAGACCGGAGTGCGGCCGACAGTTTTCCTCGCCACGCTTGGTACGCCGTCGGAGTTCACCGCGCGCGCGAATTTCGCCGCCAACTTTTTCGAAGCAGGCGGCATTGAAGCACTCACCGGAGTGATATCCGATTATGACGCCGCGCGGGCACCGATTGCGTGCCTCTGCGTGTCCACCAAGGTATTGGAACCGGATTTGGCATCGGCTGCTGCAGCGCTCAAACGAAGCGGCGCACGACACATCTACTTCGCCCGGTGGCCCGCCGCGCAGGACGACATTCTGCGCGCCGCTGGCGTGCAAACGTTCATCGACGAAGGTTGCGACGCCCTGGCGACACTGAACGCGGCTTACGATATTCTTCAACAAAAGGATCGCTGAGGCGTTGACGCTGCAGATGACCCGTATTCCGGATTTCACCAAGGTCGCCTTTGCCGATGCTGCCGGCCCGGCGCCGGCCGAGAGCGCGCCTTGGCTCACGCCCGAAGGCATTGCAGTGAAATCCGCCTATGCTGCCGGCGATCTCCGAGGGCTGACCGGCCTCGACGGCTTTCCCGGCATTGCGCCTTATCTGCGCGGCCCCTACCCGACCATGTATGTCACGCAGCCGTGGACGATCCGGCAATATGCCGGCTTCTCGACCGCGGAAGATTCCAATGCCTTCTACCGGCGCAACCTCGCCGCCGGGCAAAAGGGCCTCTCGATCGCCTTCGATCTTGCCACCCATCGCGGCTACGACAGCGACCATCCGCGCGTTGCCGGCGATGTGGGCATGGCCGGCGTCGCCATCGACTCGATCATCGACATGCGCACGCTCTTTGCAGGCATCCCGCTCGACCAGATGTCGGTGTCGATGACCATGAACGGCGCGGTCCTGCCGGTACTCGCGCTGTTCATCGTGGCCGCCGAAGAGCAGGGCGTCGCGCCCGAGAAGCTCTCCGGCACCATTCAAAACGACATTCTCAAAGAATTCATGGTACGCAACACCTACATTTATCCGCCGAAGCCGTCGCTGCGCATCATCTCCGACATTTTCGCCTACACCTCGGCGT
>JBPYFG010000252.1:0-4291 GCA_051986365.1 Xanthobacteraceae bacterium | reverse complement strand
TCGATGGCCGCCAGCATGTCGCCTTTGGTGACGCGGCCGTCCTTGCCTGAGCCGGCCATGGCGGCGGCATCGATCCCGGATTCGGCGGCAAGCTTGCGTACAGACGGCGCCAGCGGCGCCTCGGGCGATTTCGCCGCTGCCGGCGCGGCGCTGGTCGCGGCTTTGGGCGCGGACTGCGGCGGTGGAGATGCGCTTGGCGCGGCCGGAGCGGATTTTACGGCGGTGCCACCCGCGCCTTCCTTGATCTGGCCGAGCACGGCGCCGACCGCGACGGTGTCGCCATCCTTGGCGGCAATGTCGGCGAGCACGCCCGCCGCCGGCGCCGGCACTTCGATCGTCACCTTGTCGGTTTCAAGCTCGACCAGCGGCTCGTCGACCGCGACCGCCTCGCCCGGCTTCTTGAACCATTTGCCGATGGTCGCCTCGGTGACCGATTCGCCCAGCGCCGGCACGCGTATCTCGGTCATCGGACAGTTTCCTCGTTCGCGCCAGCGATCAGATGTCAGAGATCGGAGATCGGCAAGCGAAAGCAAAAATTCCCGTCCGACCTCGCGCGTCCGTCGTCCGATCCCTGCTCACGCCAGTGCCTCGTTCAAGAATTTGCCGAGCTGCGCAAGGTGAAGGGACATTTGACCGACCGCGGTCGAAGCGGCGGCCGGACGCCCGACATAGCGTGCGCGCCGATGCTTGGCGCCGATCTGATTGAGCACCCATTCCAGGAATATGTCGACGAACACCCAGGCGCCCATATTGCGCGGCTCCTCCTGGCACCAGACCACTTCGGCCTGTTTGAAGCGCGACAATTCGGTCATCAGCGCCTTGGTCGGGAACGGATAGAGCTGCTCGATGCGCAACAGATAGACATCATCGATGCCGCGGCGCTCACGCTCCTCGTAGAGATCGTAATAGACCTTGCCGGAACACAGGATGACACGCCGGATCTTGTCGTCGGCGACGAGCTTGATCTTTTCGTTTGGCCGCAATTGCGCATCATCCCACAACAGGCGGTGGAACGAGGTGCTGGAGCCCATTTCGTCGAGCCGCGACACCGCACGCCTGTGACGTAACAGCGATTTCGGCGTCATCAGAATCAGCGGCTTGCGGAAATCGCGCTTGAGCTGGCGGCGCAGGATGTGAAAATAATTTGCCGGCGTCGTGCAATTCGCCACCTGCATATTGTCCTCGGCGCACATCGAGAGAAAGCGCTCGAGCCGTGCCGACGAGTGCTCCGGCCCCTGGCCTTCGTAACCGTGCGGCAACAGGCAGACCAACCCCGACATGCGCAGCCACTTGCGCTCGCCGGACGAGATGAATTGGTCGAACAGAACCTGCGCGCCGTTGGCAAAATCACCAAATTGCGCTTCCCACAGCGTGAGCGCATCCGGCTCGGCCAGCGAATAGCCGTATTCGAAGCCGAGCACGGCTTCTTCCGACAGCATCGAATTGATCACTTCGAAACGGGCCTGGCCGTCGCCGAGATTGTTGAAAGGCGTGTAGCGCTTCTCGTTCTCCTGATCGATCAGCACCGAGTGACGCTGCGAGAAGGTGCCGCGCTCGGAATCCTGTCCGGACAGCCGCACACGGTGCCCTTCCAGTAACAGCGAACAGAAAGCTAGCGCCTCGGCGGTCGCCCAATCGACCCCAGCGCCAGTCTCGATCGCTTTGCGCCGGTTGTCGAAAAAGCGCTGCAGCGTCTTGTGCAAATGGAAATCGGGAGGCACCGCGGTGATCTTGCCGCCGATATCCTTCAGCGTGGCGATGTCGACGCCGGTTTGACCGCGGCGCGGAGCCTCGGCATCGCCAGCGGTCGTGAAGCCGGACCAGCGGCCATCGAGCCAGTCGGCCTTGTTGGCGCGGTAGCCCAGCCCGGCCTCGAGCTCGGCATCGAGATGGGCGCGCCATTGCGCCTTCATCGTCTCGACTTCGCCGGCGCTCACGACGTTTTCGCCGATGAGTTTCTTGCTGTAGATTTCGAGCGTCGTCGGATGCGCGGCGATCGCCTTGTACATCAGCGGCTGGGTGAAAGACGGCTCGTCGCCTTCGTTGTGGCCGTGCCGCCGATAACAGAACATGTCGATGACCACCGGCTTCTGGAATTTCTGCCGGAACTCGGTCGCGATCTTGGCGGCGAACACTACCGCCTCCGGGTCGTCGCCGTTGACGTGAAAAATCGGCGCCTCGATCATTTTGGCGACGTCGGACGGATACGGCGATGAGCGGGAATAGCGCGGATTGGTGGTAAAACCGATCTGATTGTTGACGATGAAATGCAGGGATCCGCCGGTGCGGTGGCCGCGCAGCCCGGACAGACCGAAACTTTCCGCCACCACGCCCTGCCCGGCGAACGATGCATCGCCGTGAATGAGCAGCGGCATCACCATGGTGCGATCGTCCGGCGTGGCGCCGAACTGATCCTGTTTGGCGCGCACCTTGCCGAGCACGACCGGATCGACAATTTCGAGGTGCGACGGGTTCGCGGTCAGCGACAAATGCACCCGGTTGTTATCGAATTCGCGGTCAGACGAGGCGCCGAGATGATATTTCACGTCGCCAGAGCCTTCGACCGCATCCGGGGTCGATGAGCCCCCTTTGAATTCATGAAAGATGGCGCGGTGCGGCTTGGCCATCACCTGCGCCAACACGTTGAGGCGGCCGCGATGCGGCATGCCGATGACAATATCGCGCACGCCGAGCGCGCCGCCGCGCTTGATGATCTGTTCCAGCGCCGGGATCATGGCTTCGGCGCCATCGAGACCGAAGCGCTTGGTCCCGGTGAATTTCACGTCGCAGAATTTTTCGAAGCCCTCGGCTTCGACCAGCTTGTTGAGGATGGCGCGCTTGCCCTCGCGGGTAAACGTGATCTCCTTGTCCGGCCCTTCGATGCGCTCCTGGATCCAGCCTTTCTGCGCGGCGTCGGAAATGTGGAGGAATTCGACGCCAAGGGTCTGACAATAGGTCCGGCGCAGAATGGCGACGATTTCGCGGATGGTGCCGAATTCAAGCCCCAGCACATGATCGAGAAAAATCCGGCGATCGAGGTCGGCCTCGCCGAAGCCGTAAGAGCGCGGATCAAGCTCCTCCTCGTTCTGCGGCGGTTCGAGCCCAAGCGGATCGAGATTGGCATGGAAGTGCCCGCGCGCCCGATAAGCGCGAATGAGCATCAGCGCCCTGATCGAATCGCGGGTAGCGCGCTCGACCTCGGCCGCGGTGATGTCTACGCCACGGGCCCGCGCCTGCGCCTTCAGCTTGTCGCCGATCGCCGCGGTCGTCTCTTGCCAACCGGCATCCAGCGCGCCGGTCAGTTCATCGGAAGCAAGCGGCGGCCATTCGGGCCGCCGCCATGATGGCCCCTGCGCGTTGCGCTCGACGTCTGCGCGCTCGTCTTTGAGACTTTGAAAGAACGATTGCCACGCCGCGTCGAGCGCCTTGGGGTCGGTCTCATACCGGGCATAGAGATCTTCGATGTAGTCCGCATTGCCGCCATAGAGAAACGAGGTACGGGCGAAAGCGGCATTGGCGTCTTGGCGAGACATCAGCAACCTTCAAGCAAGCTCGGATGGGACTAAACCGGCAAAGGGAACGAGCGCCGAACTGCGCTGGCGCGCCGGCCGGCGGGATTTGCCTTCTATTTAATCGCTCAACATGGCGGGCAAAAGATGAAACAATGAACTCACTTCCATATTTCAGCCAGCGTCTTGCCGAGTCGCGCCGGGGATGGTGCAACCTTGATGCCGGCTGCTTCCATGGCGGTGATCTTGGATTCGGCGTCGCCCTTGCCGCCGGCGATGATCGCGCCGGCATGGCCCATGCGGCGGCCAGGCGGAGCGGTGCGGCCAGCGATAAAGCCGACTATCGGTTTCTTGCGGCCGCGTTTGGCTTCGTCCTTGAGAAACTGCGCGGCGTCTTCCTCGGACGCGCCACCAATTTCGCCGATCATGATAATCGCTTCGGTTTGCCGGTCGGCGAGAAACATTTCCAAGATCTCGATGAAATCGGTGCCTTTGACCGGATCGCCGCCGATGCCGGCTGCGGTGGTCTGGCCGAGGCCCACTTGCGTTGTTTGAAACACCGCTTCGTAAGTCAGCGTGCCGGAACGCGACACGATGCCAACCTTGCCGGGTTTGAAGATATTCGCCGGCATGATGCCGATCTTGCATTCACCCGCGGTCATGACGCCGGGACAATTGGGTCCGATCAGCCGCGAGCGCGACCCGCACAGCGCGCGCTTGACCTTGACCATGTCGGCGACCGGAATGCCCTCGGTGATGCAAATAATCAGCGGAATCTCCGC
>JBPYFG010000251.1:0-2343 GCA_051986365.1 Xanthobacteraceae bacterium | reverse complement strand
CACCCGAGCTGGTCCAGCCCATCAGCGGCTCGACCGCGCGCGGTTGTTCCGGCTCGTAGTCCAACACCCATTCCTTGGTCTTCGCCTCGCCCGACTGCATCGCGGTGCGGGCCGGCTTGTAAATTCGTGCGGTCATTTTCACCCTTCAGTCGCGCAACCCGAGATGCTGACCGCGCCGAAGCACGGCGGCGAATGGTCGGGGCAGCAGGATTTGAACCTGCGACCTGCAGTACCCAAAACTGCCGCGCTACCAGGCTGCGCTATACCCCGCCTGTCGCGGAACTGGATAGCCCTTTAGCTGAAGGCCAGCAAGCGACCGATTTCGGTCTAGGTTTCGGGCTACCTGCCGCCGCCCTTGCCGAAAAACGCTCCAGTAACCCGGTCTCCGGCGGCAATGCCGAACTTGCGCGCGGTGCCGGCGATGACCTCGAGCACCGCGCGCACCGGGCGTCCGGACGGAATCAGATCGTCGGACATCGGCTTGGCATTTTCCGCAACGCGCACCACGCGTCCATCGCCGGCGATGAAAATCATGTCGAGCGAGATGTAAGTGTTATGCATCCAGAACTGGACCGGCTGCTCGTCGTGGAAATCGAACAGCATGCCGCGGCCTTCAGGCAGCTCCTTACGGTACATCAGCCCAACCGCGCGCTCGGCGGCGTTGGTCGCGAGCTCGACCGTGAAGGCATGCACACCGGTCCGAGTCACGATCTCGATCGTGTCCTGTCCGGCGGCACGGGCTGGTGCGATGGCGGCAAGAAACGCCAAACAGGCGAGCAGCAATATCGTTGCAAGCCGAGGCGTGCGCTTGAGGGCTGACGTCAGTGCGATGCCGGGCCGAGCGGTCCGCTCTCCGGCCGGACCTCGGCGGCCATCAGTCCCTTCGGCCCCGGTCCGTATCGCACCAGCACGAACTGGCCGGGGCGCAATTCCGTCATGCCGAAGCGCCGCAGGGTCTCCATATGGACGAAAATGTCGGGCGTCCCCTCCCCGCGCGTCAGGAAGCCGAAGCCGCGAAGCCGATTGAACCATTTGACCTGTGCTCGTTCGAGGCCGCTCGTTGGCGCAACCGTAACATGGGTGCGCGGCGGCGGCATCTGCGCTGGATGGACCGCGGTGGATTCGTCCATGGAAATGACGCGGAAAGCTTGCAGCCCTTTCGGCCCCGTCAGCACTTCGCAAGCGACCCGCGAGCCTTCATAGGCAGTCTGATAGCCGTCGCGTCGCAGACAGGTGACGTGCAGCAGCACGTCTGCCAAGCCGTTATCCGGCACGATGAAGCCGTAGCCTTTGGCCACATCGAACCACTTGATGACGCCCGCGATCTCGATGACACCGCTGGCGGTTTCATCAACGAGAGCGGATTCGGGTCCGATCCCGGTTTTCGCAGTTTTTGTTTCGATCCCGTCCGACGCCATGACGCGTGGCCGCCGCCGCTTTTCTGCTGGCGCCCGACGGGCGCTTCACGAATCTTGAGAATCGAAGATAACACCGGCATTCCGACGCGAAAGGGCAAAAATGCAACACTGTTCCAAAAGTGTCATTCCCTGTGTACAATGTGCGTGTTACGCCGCCCATGGTGCGGACACGAACGGTTCGAGAACTGTTCCTATGTCCTCGCGCACAACAAGATCGGCGATCTCATCAAAATCAGTGGGTTCGCGATTGATAATGACAAGCATGGCGCCGCTGCGCTTTGCCAGGAGGGGAAGCCCGGCCGCGGGCCATACCACAAGCGAAGAGCCGATCGAAACCAGAAGATCGCACGATTGCGCGAGATTCTGCGCACGCCGCACCGCGGCATCGGGCATAGCTTGGCCGAATGAGATGGTGGCGGTCTTGATGTAGCCGCCGCAGCTCGGACAATCGGGCGCACAGCCATTGCTCGTGTCCATGTGCCGTCGCACCCATTGCAGTTCGAAGCGCTCGTTGCAGTCGAGGCACCGCGCAAAGGTCGTATTGCCGTGCAGCTCGACAATGTCTTCTGCCGGAATTCCTGAGGCTTGGTGCAGATTGTCGATGTTCTGGGTGACCACGGCAGAAACCTTACCCGCGTGATAAAGACTGGCGATGGCGCGATGGCCGCGACCGGGTCTTGCGCCGGCAAAATGCTCATCCATGGCAAAGCGCCGCCGCCAGGATTCGTTACGGGCTTCCTGACTTGAGATAAATTCGTCGAACGCTATCGGCTGGTTCTTGGTCCACAGCCCACCGGGCGAGCGGAAATCGGGGATGCCGCACTCGGTCGAAATCCCTGCCCCGGTAAACGGCACAATGCTCCGGGCGACGTGGACCAGTTCCTGCAGGCGCGCTATGGCACTGTTGAGGTCAGGCAAGATCATA
>JBPYFG010000250.1:0-8436 GCA_051986365.1 Xanthobacteraceae bacterium | reverse complement strand
GTGATTTTCCGCGCCGCCGGCAGCGTGAGCAAAGCATAAGCGCGAAGCTTGGAGCGGCCGACGCGGCCGCGCAGCTGGTAGATTTGCGCCAAGCCGAACATGTCGGCGCGATGCACGATCAGCGTATTCGCGGTCGGAATATCGAGGCCGGATTCGACGATCGTGGTGGAGAGAAGCACGTCGAACTTACCGTCGTAGAACGCTGACATCACGTCTTCAAGGACGCGAGCCGGCATTTGCCCGTGGGCGACGGCAACCCGCACTTCCGGCACGTGTTTGTCGAGGAAGTCTTTTGCCCCGGCCAGGTCCTCGATGCGCGGGCAGATATAGAACGCTTGCCCGCCACGATAACGCTCGCGTAACAGCGCTTCGCGCACTGTCACCGGATCGAACGGCGAGACGAAGGTACGCACCGCCAGCCGATCGACCGGCGGCGTGGCGATGATCGACATTTCGCGCACGCCGGACAGTGCAAGCTGCAACGTGCGCGGAATCGGCGTTGCGGTGAGCGTGAGCACATGCACTTCGGCACGAAGCTGCTTCAAGCGCTCCTTGTGGGCGACGCCGAAGTGTTGCTCCTCGTCGACGACGATTAAGCCGAGGTCTTTAAATTTGATATTTTTACTAAGGAGCGCATGGGTGCCGATGACGATGTCGACCGTGCCGTCGGCGAGGCCCTTCTTCGCTTTGGCGAGCTCGCCCGCCGAGACGAGCCGCGAGGCCCGCGCGAGATGGATCGGATAGCCGCGCAGGCGATCGCCGAACGTCTTGAAATGCTGACGCGCCAAGAGCGTGGTCGGCACCACGACCGCGACCTGCTTGCCGTTCATCGCGGCGATGAAAGCGGCGCGCAGCGCGACCTCTGTTTTGCCGAAACCCACGTCGCCGCAGATGAGCCGGTCCATCGGCCGGCCGGAGGAGAGATCGGCGAGCACCGCGGTGATCGCGGCCTCCTGGTCCTCGGTCTCCTCGTAAGGAAAGCCGGCGCAGAACTCGTCATAGAGGCCGGCGGCGACCGCAAGCCGCGGCGCCTCGCGCAATTGCCGCTCGGCAGCAACCTTGATGAGCTCGCCCGCGATCTCGCGGATGCGATTTTTCATGCGCGCTTTACGCGCCTGCCAGGCGGTGCCGCCGAGCCGGTCGAGCTCGGCGCCGGCCTGGTCGGAGCCGTAGCGCGAGAGCAATTCGATGTTCTCGACCGGCAGGAACAATTTGTCGCCGCCGGCATAGTGGATTTCGAGACAATCATGCGGCGCGCCGGCGGCTTCGATCGCGCGCAGACCGGCGAAACGGCCGATGCCGTGATCGACATGGACGACGAGATCGTCGGCGGCAAGACTCGTCACCTCGGCGATGAAATTTTCGGCGCGCTTGGATGGCCGCCGCGCGCGGATGAGCCGCTCGCCGAGAATGTCCTGTTCGGTTATCAGTGCGACGTCGGCAGTCTCGAAACCGGATTCGAGGCCAAGAACCGCGAGCCCGACCTGCGGGCGCGGCAGCGCAAGCGCCACCGGCCATGAGGCGACAGACGCCAGATTGTGCAGGCCATGTTCAGTCAGCACATGGCCCATGCGTTCGCGCGAGCCTTCGCTCCACAGCGCAATCACTGGGTGCTTGCCGGCTGATTGCAGCGCACCGACATGCTTGACCACGGCTTCGAATACATTGGCGCCGGGGGTGGCGCGTTCACTCGCGAAATTGCGTCCGGCATGGGCGTCGATGGCGATGACATTCGTATTGCCGGAAGCACCTCCCCCTGAAAGGGGGAGGTCGGCGGCCGCAGGTCGCCGGGTGGGGGTCTCTTGCTCGCTGCCGAGGACCCCTCCCCGGATCGCAACACTCGTCGTGTTGCGATCCGACCCTCCCCTTTCAGGGGAGGAAGAAGTCACATCCGGAGTTGCGAATGGCGTCAGCTTCGCCAGCGGCGAGGCGTCAAGCCGCTCGCGCCATTCATTTTCGGCGAGATAAAGCCGGTCGGGCGGCAATGGTTTGTACGGCGCGCCACCGCCGTCTTTGCCGAGCGCATCTTTTCGCGCCTGATAATAGTCGTCGATCTGCGCGAGCCGCTCATGGGCAGCTTCCTCGGCGAGCGGTTCGAGGAGGATGGGGGTCATTCGTCCCCTCTCCCCGGTGGGGAGAGGGTTAGGGTGAGGGGGTTCCGGCCGAGAGGTTCGATCCCCCTCACCCCGACCCTTTCCCCGCCGGGGAGAGGGAGAATTTGGCGCGCCGAGAAAATCGAACAGCGTTTCCAGCCGCCGATGAAACAGCGGCAGCCAATGCTCCATGCCGGCATGCTTGCGCCCCTCGCTCGCCGCCTCATAGAGCGCATCGTCCGGTGCCGCGGCGCCGAACTCCGCGACATAGCCGGTGCGAAACAGCCGAATTGTGTCACTGGTGAGCTGAAACTCGGCGACCGGGACGAGATCGAGCGCGCGCTGGTCGCTGGTGGTGCGCTGCGTCTCCGGATCGAAGCTGCGGATCGATTCCAGCGTGTCGCCGAAAAAATCGAGCCGCACCGGATCGGCCATCCCCGGCGCGAACAGATCGACGATGCCGCCGCGCACCGCATAATCCCCGGCCTCGCGCACCGTGGCGGCGCGGTTGAAGCCATTGAGCTCGAGCCATTGGATGATATTCGCCATCGGCGCGACATTGCCGGGCGCGACAGATAATGACTGCTTGGCAAGTGCTGCGCGCTCGGGCGCGCGCTGCAGGATGGCGTTGATGGTGGTGAGAAGCACCGCCGGATGCTGGCGGCCGGTGACGCGGGCAAGCCGAGCAAGCGTCATCACCCGCTGCGCGACGACGGCGGGATGTGGCGAAACGCGGTCGTAAGGCAGGCAATCCCAAGCCGGAAATTCCAGCACTTCGATATCGGGCGCGAAGAACGATAGTGCGCGCGAGGCCGCCGCCATGCGCGCCCCGTCGCGGCAGACGACAGCGAGCGAGATCGCCGGGGCGTTCTTGCCGGCGGCGATGGCGCGAGCGAGATCGGCAATGACCAGACCCTCGGCGCCGTCGGGGACGCCGGCGAGCGTCAGCGGCCGGCCGGCTTTGAGCCGCTCCGCCGGCGATTTGGCAAGCAGAGCCGCGCTCATGGCTTTGCCTCTACCTGTTCTTGGGCGTGGTTATGGAAGGCGATCAGCTGGCGCAGCACTGGCGTGTCATGCTGCGCCGGGACGGTTTGTTTGCCGACGATCCACGCATAAAGCTCGGCATTGGGGACTTCGATCAGCTGCTCGAATTGGTCGAGGGCGGTATCATCGAATTTGTCGATCGTAGCATCGGCGAAACGGCCGACGATCAGGTCCATGTCACGCACGCCGCGGCGCCAGGCGCGAAACAACAACCGCCGCCGCCGCTTATCCAACCCGGCGCTGGAGCGTTCCGTCATTGCTCATCCACAGAAATGCAAACGCCAAAAGCCCGGACAGGGCCGGGCCAGGGGTATATAGAGCGGCGCGTAGCGAATAGCGAGTAGCGAATGGCCTTCCCTATTCGCTATTCGCCACTCACTATTCGCTCTCAATGCGTCCAGCTGTCCTCAATCCGCTCTTTGCGTCGCTCTCCTCGCTTCCCGGGATCGGGCCGAAGCTGGAAAAGCTCTACGCGCGGCTGCTCGGCCGCGATAGCGAGCCGCCGCGGCTTATCGATCTGTTGTTTCATCTGCCGACCGGCTTCGTCGACCGCCGCAACCAGCCCAAGCTCAGTGAAGTAACGCCCGACACCATCGTCACCGTCGCGGTCACGATCGACAAACACCGGCCGCCGCCGCCGCATCGGCCGCGCGCGCCGTACAATATCGAGGCGAGCGACGACACCAACACGTTGACCATCGCCTATTTCAATGCGCGCAAGGATTACCTGCAAAAGCTCTATCCAGTTGGCGAAGTCCGCTATGTGTCCGGCACCGCCACGCTCTATGACGGCCATTTGCAGATGGTGCATCCCGATCGCGTCGTCGATGCGAAGGGTTTCAAGCACCTGCCCCTCCTCGATCCGGTCTATCCGCTAACCGAAGGCTTGCATCCCAACCAGCTGCGCAAAGCGATCGATGCCGGTCTGCAACGCCTGCCGGTGCTGACCGAATGGCAGGACCGCGATTGGCTTGCACGCAAGACCCATCCCAGTTTTGCCGAGGCGCTGCGCGCCCTGCACCACCCGCAGTCACCGGAGGATCTTTCCCCTGAAAGCGCGGCGTGGTCGCGGCTTGCTTACGATGAATTCCTCGCCGGCCAGCTTGCGCTCGCTCTCCTTCGCGCGCACATGCGCAACCGCAGCGGCCGCGGCAGTGGCGCCGAAGGTCGATTGCGCGGCCGCATCATCGCCGCGCTCTCCTACGCGCTCACCCCGTCGCAGCAGCGCGCGGTAACCGATATCGTGGCTGACCTCGCCCAGCCGCAGCGCATGCTGCGGCTGCTCCATGGCGATGTCGGTTCCGGCAAGACCGTCGTCGCGCTCCTTGCCGCTGCCAATGTGATCGAAGCTGGCCGGCAGGCGGCCTTCATGGCGCCGACCGAAATTCTGGCGCGGCAGCATTTTGCCACGATCGCGCCTTTGGCGCGCGCCGCCGGCATCCGGCTTGCCATCCTCACCGGCCGCGAGCGTGGGCGCGAGCGCGAGGATATTCTCTCAGGACTGGCGATCGGCGAGATCAATCTGATTGTCGGCACGCACGCGCTGTTTCAGGAACATGTCGCGTTCCAAGATCTTGCGCTTGCGATCGTCGACGAGCAGCACCGCTTCGGCGTACATCAGCGCCTGGCGCTCGCCCGCAAAGGCGAGGCCGTCGATCTTCTCGTGCTCACCGCGACCCCGATCCCGCGCACGCTGGTGCTGACTTATTTCGGCGACATGGACGTCTCTGAACTCCGCGAGAAACCGGCCGGACGACAGAAAATCGACACCCGCGCGGTGCCGCTGGAGCGGCTTGCCGAGATCACCGATGCGGTGGCGCGCGCATTGCAAGCCGAACGTCAGGTTTATTGGGTCTGCCCGCTGGTCGAGGACTCTGAAAGTGTCGATCTGGCCGCGGCCGAGGAGCGCTTCAAATTCTTGCAGAAGCGCTTTGGCAACGCCGTCGATCTCGTCCATGGCCGCATGCGGGGCGCCGAAAAGGATCGCGCCATGGAGCGCTTCGGCAAAGGCGAAACCCGGCTCCTGGTCGCCACCACGGTAATCGAAGTCGGGGTCGACGTGCCGCAAGCAAGCGTCATGGTGATCGAGCACGCCGAGCGCTTCGGTTTGGCGCAACTACATCAGCTGCGCGGGCGGATCGGCCGCGGCGCCGAGCGCTCGAGCTGCATTCTGCTCTACAAACCGCCGCTCGGTCCGACCGCCAAAGCGCGGCTCGCCATCCTGCGCGAGACCGACGACGGTTTTCGCATCGCCGAGGAGGATTTGCGCCTGCGCGGGCAAGGCGACGTGCTCGGTGTGCGGCAAAGCGGCATGCCCGGCTTTCGCGTGGCGCGGATCGAAGCGCATGCCGCGCTGTTGCCGGCGGCGCGCGACGACGCGGCGCTAGCGCTTACACGCGATCCGAAATTGCAATCGCCGCGCGGGCAGGCCTTGCGGCAATTACTTTATCTGTTCGCGCGTGACGAAGCGGTCGGCCTGATCAGCGCGGGGTGAGTGATTCGTGCGGGCCAAGCTTTGCAAATGGCTCGGGCCCGAAACGATTCGGGCCGGAGGTGCCGCGCTGGCACGCCCAATAAATCACCACAAAGAGCCCAAAGAAGGTGAATATGAGCAGTTTCCACCATCCGGTGCGATCGATGTCGTGAATCCGGCGCGCTATGACGGCGAGATTGGGAATGAACGTTGCTAGTGAGAACAAGTCGCCGAGGAACTTGGAATCTCCGAATAGGTCCAATAGCGCGGCGACTATGCTGCCGAGAATGAGAAATATTGCCCACCAATACAATTCAGAGCGACAGGCGCGGCCGCGGAAATTTGCGTAATTGGAAAATCCTGACTTGATCGCTTCTGGAAAATTCATCTCTGCCCCTCGCCCGATCGCGAAAGTATAACGATAGGGCACCGCGCCCTGAAAAGGAATCATATCGCGCTACCTACTCCGCGCGCGACGAAGCAGCAAAGCTGCTCAGCGAGGGGTAACCGTGTAGGGTGGGCTGAGCGAAGTGAAGCCCACGCGGAAAAGCAGCGTCGACCGTCACGTGGGCACGGCGCTGCGCGCCTTAGCCCACCCTACGGTTTGTTCGGGCGCGACGAAGCCGCCAGCCTACTCAGCGCCGGCTGAAGCGGATCGGCCCCGAACCGGTTGTAACCCTTACTGCCTCGCTGGCACCACCAGACGATCAAAACAATCATGCCGACGAGCGGGATCAAACCAAGCAAAATCCACCAGCCGCTTGAATCGGTGTCATGCAACCTGCGCACGCTGACGGCTAGACCGGGAATGATGGTCGCCAAGTAGAACAGGGACGCCAAGGGCTCGCCGCCAAGGACATTGGAATTCGCAAACAGGTCTAACAGCGCGGCGACGATGCCGCCGAGAAGGAGAAATAATTACCACCACCAAAATTCGGAGCGGCAAGCGCGGCCGCGGAAATTTGCGTAGTTGGAAAATCCCGACTGGACTGCCTGTTGAAAATTCATGACTGCCCTCCAACCTGGTGGGCAAAGATTAGCAGCAGGACAGGCGCTTTAAAATGAAGATTATTTCGCGGTGGTCGGCTCCGCTTTGCGCGCGGCCTGTGCCGCGCGCGCGGTTTGCGCCAGCGCCGCGAGCTTGGCTTGCGAGCCTTGAGCACTCGCTTCCATGCCGGGCTGAACGATGCCGGCCGACATGATCACAGTCATCGCCTGCTCGACCGTGATTTCGAGCTCGATCACCTCGTGCTTGGGTACGTAGAAGAAAAATCCCGTGGTCGGGTTCGGCGTGCACGGCATGAAGGCCGAGACGTATTCAGTCGCCGGCAGGCGACCGGCAATGTCCTCGGTCGGCGATTGGGTGAGAAAAACCAGCGACCACATGCCGGGCGACGGAAATTCGATCAGCGCGACGCGGCGGAAGCTCGATTCCGATTTCGAGAACAGCGTCTGGAAAATCTGTTTGGCGGTGCGGTAGATCGGCCGCACCACCGGCATGCGGCTGAGAATGCTTTCGCCGAAAGCGACGAGCTTGCGGCCGATCAAATTGGCGGTAAGGAAACCAAGGAGCGTGAGCGCGACAAAGGCGATGATCAGGCCCAAGCCGGGTATCTTCACCGGCAGATAGGTTTCGGGCCGGTACGCCACCGGCATGAACGGCCGGACCAGGCCATCGACCCAGGTGACAAACCACCACACCAGCCACAGCGTCACCGCGATCGGCCCCGCGACCACCAGGCCGGTGAGGAAATAGGTGCGGATCCGGCTGATGACCCCCGGCGGCGATTTGACCGCGCCGGGCGCCCGCGTGCTGGTACTGTCGTTCGTCATTGCTGTTGCGGAATCGCCTGTTACTGAAGCAGCCAGATATATATGCCCGCGGCGCGATTTGCACGGCGCGCCGGCACGCGCGGGGAAACGATCATTCCACCGTTACCGATTTGGCCAGGTTGCGCGGCTGATCGACGTCCGTGCCCATCAGTACTGCGGTGTGATAGGCCAAAAGCTGGACCGGAACCGCATAGACAATGGGCGCCACCGCCGGATGAACGGTCGGCAAAGTGAGTGTGACCATCGTGTGGGCCTTTGCGGCGCGCGCGCCTTCGGCGTCCGTCATCAGGAACAGCCGCCCGCCGCGCGCGGCGACTTCCTGCATGTTGGAAAACGTCTTTTCGAACACCTTGTCATGCGGTGCGATCACGATCACCGGCATGTTCTCGTCGACCAGCGCAATCGGCCCGTGCTTGAGCTCGCCGGCGGCATAGCCTTCGGCGTGCAGGTAGGAAATTTCCTTCAGTTTCAGTGCGCCTTCGAGCGCGATCGGGAAGCTCGTGCCGCGACCGAGGTAAAGCACGTCCTTCGACTTTGTGAGATCGCGCGCCAATTGCTCAAGCTGCGGCTCGAGCGCCAAGCTCTCGTTCAAGCGGCGCGGCACCTCGATCAGCGCTTGCACCAGGCTCTTCTCCTCGTCCTCGCTCAAGGTCCCGCGGGCGCGACCCGCGGCGATGGCAAGGCAGGCCAAGGCGGCGAGCTGACAGGTGAACGCCTTGGTCGAAGCCACGCCGATTTCCGGGCCGGCCAGCGTCGGCATCACCACATCGCTCTCGCGCGCGATGCTCGACGTCGGCACATTGAGGACCGAGAGCGCGTGCTGCTTATGCGCGCGGGCATAGCGCAGCGAAGCGAGCGTGTCGGCGGTTTCGCCCGATTGCGACACGCAGATCGCGAGGTTTCCCGGCTTGAGCGGCACCTCGCGATAGCGGAACTCCGAGGCGATATCGACCTCGACCGGCAGATGCGCGAATTGCTCGAACCAGTAGCGCG
>JBPYFG010000249.1:0-8766 GCA_051986365.1 Xanthobacteraceae bacterium | reverse complement strand
ATCGGGCCGGACGTTCGCATCGGCCGGCAATGCGCCGTCGGCGCGCATGCTTCAATTCTTCACGCCTTGATCGGCGACCGCGTCATCATCCATCCCGGCGTCCGCATCGGCCAGGACGGATTTGGCTTTTTGCCGTCGCGGCAGGGCCATCAGAAAATTCCGCAGACCCGGCGCGTCGTCATTCAGGACGACGTCGAAATCGGCGCCAATAGCACGATCGATCGCGGCGCCACCCGCGACACCATCATCGGCGAAGGGACTAAGATCGACAATCTTGTGCAAATCGGACACAACGTCTCGATCGGCCGGCATTGTCTGATCGTCTCGCAAGTCGGCATATCGGGCAGCGTGACGATCGGCGATTTCGCGGTCTTGGCGGGACAGGTCGGCGTTGCCGACCATCTGACGATCGGCGAGGGCGCGGTACTTGGCGCCAAGGCCGGCGTCATGTCCAACGTGCCGACCGGGGGCCGTTGGGGCGGCTTTCCGGCCGAGCCAGCGATTGACTGGAAGCGCGGTCAGGCCATTGTTCGACGGCTCGTGCGGAACAGCAAGGCTGCACGCAAGGACGACAGCGAAGGGACCGAGGAATGAGCGGCGAGATTCTCGAAAGCGCCGATATCCGCGAGATCCTGCGGCTCCTTCCGCATCGCTATCCCTTCGTCATGATCGACCGGATCATCGATATTCGCGGCGAGGACCACGGCGTCGGCATCAAAAATGTCACCTTCAACGAGCCGCATTTCCTTGGTCATTTCCCCGATAACCCGGTCATGCCTGGCGTGCTTCTGATCGAGGGCATGGCGCAGACCGCGGGCGTATTGTGCTTACGTCAGATGGATGAGATCACGCGGAAAAAAGCGGTGTTCTATTTTCTCACGATCGACAAGGCCAAATTTCGCAAACCCGCAGTGCCCGGCGATATCGTCGCTTATCACGTCGACAAGATTGCGCACCGCCGCAACATGTGGTGGTACCGCGCCGAGGCCAAAATCGACGATGTGTTGATCGCCGAGGCCGAAGTCGGCGCCGTCATCACCGAGGCTTAGATGACGATCGATCCGACGGCGCGCGTGGCTGATGGCGCGCGCATTGGCGCTTCCGTTGAAATCGGACCGTATTGTCTGGTCGGCCCGCAGGTCGACCTTAAGGGCGGCGTACGGTTGGTCGGGCATGTGAACGTCGCGGGCGCCACCACAATTGGCGAGGAGACCATCGTTTATCCGTTCTCCTCGCTCGGAACGCCGCCGCAATCGGTCCATTATCGCGGTGGCGAAACCAAGCTGGTGATCGGGGCGCGTTGCGAGTTGCGCGAAGGCGTCACCATGAATACCGGAACCGAAGAAGGCGGCGGCGTTACCCGGGTCGGCGACCGCTGTTCGTTCATGGTCGGCTCGCATGTCGGCCATGATTGCACCGTCGGCGACGAAGTCACTTTCGCCAATAACGTGGTACTCGGCGGCCATGTCAGTGTCGGCGATTACACGTTTCTCGGCGGCCATGTCGCCATCCATCAATTCGTGCGGATCGGCGAGGGCGTGATGATGGCCGGCATGTCGGCAGCGCGCGATGATATTATTCCATTTGGCTTCGCGCTCGGCCAAACCGGGGCGCTGGTTGGATTGAATGTGGTCGGCTTGCGCCGGCGCGGCGCCACGCGTGCCGACATGCATCGGCTGCGCCGCGCCTATCGCCTGTTGTTCTTTACCGAGGGACGACTTGCCGAGCGCGTCGAGACGCTGGCGCGCGAATTTGCCGACGATCCTCTGGTCGGCAAGATCGTCGCCTTTGCACGCGCAGGCGGCAAGCGTCCGCTGATGCGCCCGCGAGCCAAAGGCAACGCCGACAGTGGCGACGCGGAGGGTTGATGAACCAAGCCGACGAAGTCGATTATGGTTGACGCATCCGGCGATACCCCGCTTGCCATCATTTGCGGCGGCGGCAGCTTTCCCGCCGCGGTCGCCGATGCTGTGGCGGCGCGCGGACGGCGGCCGGTCATGTTCGGCATCAAAGGCTGGGCCGATCCGGCGGTGATCGGCCGTTACGTGCACCACTGGATTGCGCTCGGTCAGGCCGGGCGCTTCTTCCGCCTCGCCAAGGCCGAGAATTGTCGCGAAGTGCTGTTCATCGGCACGGTGTTGCGACCGCCGCTCACCGCGCTCAGACTCGATTGGCATACGATCAAGCTGATGCCGCGGGTCATTCGCTTCTTTCGTGGCGGCGACGACAAGCTATTGTCCGGCGTTGCCGGCGTTGCGGAGGGCGGCGGGCTGCGCGTCGTCGGAGTCATAGATGTCGCCCCCGAATTGTTCGTGCCCGAAGGCGTGCTCGGGCGGGAGCGGCCGTCGCCGCGCGACTATGGCGACATCGACCAGGCGCTCAAGCTCATTGCCACGCTCGGACCGTTCGATGTCGGCCAGGCTGCAGTCGTTGCAGATGGCCACGTCATCGCCGTGGAGGCCGCAGAGGGCACCGATCACATGTTGTCGCGAATTGCCGAATTGCGCCGGCTCGGCCGCGTCAGCGCGCCTTTCGGCATCGGCGTGCTGGTGAAAGCGCCGAAGCCGGGACAAGATCGTCGCTTCGATCTGCCATCGATCGGTCCGCGCACGATCGAACTGGTCGGGCGTGCCGGTCTTGCCGGGCTCGCCGTCACCGCCGCCAGCACGATGATTGCCGAAGCGGAAACAGCGATTGCCGCAGCCGACCGGGAAAAGATTTTCCTGGTCGGGGTGCGCGAGTCCAGTTCCGGCGCCGGCGTGCGATGACCGCCGCGCCGCAGCGCTCGTCGCGGCCGCTCGCCATTGCACTCGTGGCCGCGGAGGAGTCAGGCGACGCTCTCGGTGCTGCATTGGCGCGCGCATTGGTTAAAGCCGAAAGCACTGTGCAACTATCGGGCGTTGGCGGCAGCGCGATGAGGCAAGCCGGAATCGCCAGCCCGTTTCCGATCGATGAACTTGCGATCATCGGGCTGACCGCTGTACCGGGGCGGCTGCCGACAATTCTGCGCCGCATCCGTGAGACCGCCGACGCGATCGTCAAAGCACGCCCGCATGCGCTCGTCATCATCGACAGTCCGGATTTCACCCACCGAGTCGCGCGCCGCGTTCGTCGGCGCGCTCCCGAAATTCCCATCCTTGATTACGTCTCGCCATCGGTATGGGCGTGGCGGCCGGGACGCGCGCGTGCCATGCGCGGTTACATCGATCAGGTACTCGCGATCTTGCCATTCGAGCCAGATGCGCATCGCCGGCTCGGCGGTCCGCCCTGCACCTATGTCGGACATCCGCTGGTGGAGCGCATTGCCGATCTGCGGCCAGGGCCAGACGACGCGGCGCGCCGGCTGGCCGAGCCTCCGCTCATTTTGATTTTGCCGGGCAGCCGCTCCGGCGAAGTTGGCCGGCACATGAGCGTGTTCGGTGCGGCTATCAAGCGCCTTTCCGGCCGCATCGGACCGTTCGAGCTCATATTGCCGACGGTTCCTCATATCGAAGGTCAGGTACGCGAGAGCGTCGCCGGCTGGCCGGTGCTACCGAAAATCGTGGTCGACCCGTCGGAGAAGTGGGCCGCGTTCCGCCGCGCGCGGGCGGCGCTCGCCGCATCGGGCACGGTGACGCTTGAGCTTGCGCTCGCAGGAGTGCCCACAGTCGCGGCCTATCGGCTGCACTTCGTCGAAGCCATGGTTGCGCGGGCAATACGGCTGCGGACGCGGCTGCCGAGCGTCATCCTGGCCAATCTGGTCCTCGGCGAAAACGTCGTTCCGGAACTCTTGCAGGAGGATTGCAGGCCGGAAAAGCTCGCTGCCGCGCTGGCCGCGGTCGTCGGCGATACCGAGCAGCGCCGGAGGCAGATCGAGGGCTTCAAGCGGCTCGATCAGATTATGAAGATCGGCGGAACCTCGCCGAGCGCCAAAGCCGCAGCCCTTGTGCTCGAGACCGCCCGGCGCGGTCGGGTTCCGCCTTGATCGAGGCCCGATCCTCTGGTTAACCCGGCATGTGCCGCCGCGACCAACCATTGCGGCGGCCATTTCTGCTCATTCGCGGTCCCCGACAGGCCATCGAAGCATCCAGCGTGAAAAAGCCGAAAACAACGGTGCGGAAAGTGAAGGCCGCGATCACCGGCGTGTATGGCTATCTGCCGCCGGACGTGCTGACCAATGCCGAATTGGCGCAGATGGTCGACACCAGCGACGACTGGATCGTCGAGCGAACCGGGATCAAAGAGCGGCGCATCCTCAAAGGTAAGGGTCTCGGCACCTCGCATATGGGCGCGCAGGCGGTGGAAGGATTGTTGGCCAAGACAAAAACCGCCCCGCACGAAGTCGATCTTTTGATTTGTGCGACCACCACGCCCGACTTCGTGTTTCCGTCGACCGCCAATCTGATCGGCGAGATGTGCGGCATCCGATCGATCGGCAGCTTCGACGTGCAAGCCGCATGCTCCGGCTTCGTTTATGCGCTCACCGTGGCCGCGCAGTTCATCGAAACCGGAAAGGCGCGGAAAGTCGTCGTCGTCGGCGCCGACAAGATGTCGGCGATCATCGATTACACCGACCGCGCAACCTGTGTGCTGTTCGGCGATGCCGCCGGCGCGGTGCTCGTCGAACCAAACAAGAAGTTCGGCGTCATCGACACGCTGATCTGCTCTGACGGTTCGGGCATGCCGCATCTGCATCAGAAGGCCGGCGGGAGCCGCATGCCGCCGACCGCCGAGACCGTGGCCAAGCGGCTGCACTACGTGCATCAGGAGGGCGCGGCCGTCTACAAATTCGCGGTCGCCCGCATGGCCGAGGTTGCGACCGAACTGATGAAGCGCAACCGGCTCCTGAGCGAAGACGTCGATTGGCTGGTGCCGCATCAGGCCAATCGGCGCATCATCGAAGCTACCGCCGAGCGCATGAAGCTTCGCCCGGAGCGGGTGATGGTGACAATCCACAAATACGGAAACACGACGGCGGCGACGATTCCGCTCTGCTTATGGGACTACGAAAGCAAGCTCAAAGCAGGCGACCGGCTGATCCTTGCCGCTTTCGGCGGTGGCTTCACCTGGGGCGGCGTGTATATGACGTGGGCGTATGACGGCAAGCGAGTGCCAAGCGGAGGATAGTCACCGTTCGCTGCTCCGCCATTCGCGTCTTTGCTACTTCTGCATTCGCATGCGAGGACGTCCAAAACGTAGCTGTCGGAACATTATCTTGTGCCGGACGGTGCACGCATGAGCACCGCGACGACCGCGCCCGAGGCGAATGTCAGAACCGCAATTGCGCCGATCGCCCAGGCCATTCCGAAAATATCCGCGATGATACCGGCCGAAAGTGCGCCGATCGCGTAGCCAAGGTCGCGCCAGAAGCGATAGACGCTGAGCGAGCGTGCGCGCCAGGTCGGATGGGAAGCATCAGAAACGGCTGCGATCAGGCATGGATAGACCATCGCCGTACCGATGCCGAGGAGAACGCTTCCGATAAGCCAATACTCAAAGTGACGCGTGAGAGCGGTGAGCAACAGGCCCGCGGCTTGCACCCACATCCCGGCTGCGATTAGTCCTTTGCGGCCCCAGCGGTCACTGAGGGGACCGGTCGCCACCTGCAGGATACCCCAGATCGCCGGATAGACGGCTTTGAGAATGCCGATCCGCTCAACGCCCAGTCCAAATGCGGCAAAGAACAACGGGAAGATGCCCCAGCTCATACCGTCATTGAGATTGTTGACGAGGCCGGCTTGCGATGCAGCAAAGAGATTGCGATCGCCAAACGATGTGAAGGCGAAAATGTCCCAAAAGCCTCTGCTGGACGTGTCTTGTTGGCTGCTCTTGATTTCGAGGCGGACATGACCTCGCGTGTCACGAACCAGTAGCATTGAGAGCGTGGCGCCAAGGATGGCGTAAGCAACGCCCAAATAAATCGGCGCCGGCCGCAGACCGTATCGCTCGGCGATGTAACCGGTAAGAAACGCCGTAATGCCGACCGCCAGATAGCCGGCGAACTCGTTGAGGCCGACTGCGAGTCCGCGCGACTTCGGCCCGACGAGATCGATCTTCATGATTACCGTCATCGACCAAGCGAAGCCCTGGTTGATACCAAGGAGGGCATTGGCGGCGACGACCCATTCCCAATGCTGCGCCCACATGATCATGAACGGCACGGGCAAACCGACGAGCCAGCCAATAACAAGGACCCGCTTGCGCCCCCAAGTGTCAGCCAGGTGACCTGAGACAAGATTTGCGCAGGCTTTGATGACGCCAAAGCTTACGATGAACGAAACGATCAGCGTGTTCGAGGCGAGATGGAATTCCTCAGAGCCAATCAACGGCACGACGGTGCGCTCGATGCCAACCATGCCGCCGACAAACGCGTTTATCAGAACCAAAAGCGAGAATTGCTGCCAATTGGCCCGCAGCCCAAGGCTGACGGCCGGGCTCGACAAATCACGCGCCGTCATTCGGCTGCTGCCGGCATTGTCCCGGAATTGATCGCGCGAATTTTTGCCGCCTGCGGCGGCGCGGGTGGCACTTCTGCCAGCATGGCTTGCACGAAGGCGTCCTCGTCGTCGATCCACAGCGCCTTGTTGTAGCGCCGCTCGAACCCGATCGTGGACATCGGTTTGCCGCTCAGGCTGCGCCCGCAGACCGAGCCGGAATACGCGCCCGGCAAGACTTCCAGATAATCGGGCAGCGCCTTGAACCTTTGTGCGCTCCGAAACAGGGCGCGCGCGCCGTCTTCGGCCTTACTGGCCAGTTCGGTTCTGCCGAGATCGCCAACCATGAGCGTGTGGCCGGTCAGCACAAACCACGGCTCGTTTGAACGGGTCCGATCGGTGACAAGGAGCGAAATGTGCTCGGGTGTATGCCCCGGGCTATGCAATATCTCGATAGAGACATTGCCCAAGGCGAGAATTTCGCCATCGCGAACGCCGCGGAATGGAAAGGCGACCTCCGCATCGGCGAATAGCACGTAGTCGGCACCGGCAGCCTTAGCCAAATCGCGGCCGGAGGAAATGTGATCGGCATGCAGGTGCGTGTCGATCACGTAAAGGATGCGCATTGCCGCTGCGTCGGCAGCATCGATGTAGGGGCCAATCTCACCGACGGGGTCGACCACGGCCGCCGCCGCTCGACCGCCGCAACCAAAGAGGTAGGATGCCGCCACCACCGGGTCGACGTGAAGATATTGACGTAAGATCATGGAAAATCTCCCTGTCCGGGCGTGCCGGCCGACAGGTTGACAAAGTCGAAATAGTCATTCAAGTGTTAAATTGAATGATTTCGTGAACGTGATGAAACGCCAAAACCCTAAACAGGCGCTGTTCGCTCAGTTTGCGGCCGTCGCCAAGACGCTTGGCCATGCCCACCGGCTCGAATTGCTGGAGCAGGTCGCTCAAGGCGAGCGCAGCGTCGAAATCCTCGCCCAGCGGACCGGCCTATCCGTTGCCAATGCCTCACAGCATCTCCAGCATCTTCGGCGCGCTGGGCTGGTCACGGTAAGGCGCGCGGGCAAGTTCGCCTACTACCAACTCGCCGATGACGCCGTTCTCGATCTCGTGGCGGCGCTGCACAGGATCGCCGAGCGCAACGTCGCCGAGGTCGGGCGGGTGCTCCATAGCTACTTCCATGACCGCGATAGCCTAGAGCCGGTTTCGCGCGAAGAGCTGCTGCAGCGCTCACGCGCGGGCGCGGTCGCTATTCTCGACGTGCGGCCGGAGGACGAATTTGCGTTAGGACACTTGCCCGGTGCCGTGAATATCCCGTTGCGCATCCTGGAAACGCGGCTTTCCGATCTCGATCGCGGACAACAGATTGTTGCTTACTGTCGCGGGCCTTACTGCGTGCTGTCCTTTGAAGCCGTTGCGACGCTGCGTGCGCGCGGCTTCAAGGCACGTCGTCTTGTTGATGGATTGCCGGAGTGGCGCGCCGCGGGTTTGCCCGTCGTCGCGGGCGGCAGCTGACCACCGCTGACCTCAAAATTGAACGAAGACCGAGCCGCGGCGCAGGCTATTTCCGCTTCGACATCGGCAGATATTCGCGCAACGGCGCCCCGGTATAGAGCTGGCGGGGCCGGCCCAGCTTCTGGTGCGGGTCTTCGATCATTTCCTTCCACTGCGCGATCCAGCCAACGGTGCGAGCGAGCGCGAACAGCACTGTGAACATCGTGGTGGGGAAGCCCATAGCGCGCAGCGTGATGCCGGAATAGAAATCGACGTTCGGGTAAAGCTTCTTCTCGATGAAATATTCGTCGTGCAGCGCGATCTTTTCCAGCTCCATGGCGACGTCTAGCAGCGGATCCTTGATGCCAAGCTCGCTGAGCACCTCGTAGCAGGTCTTCTGCATGATCTTGGCGCGCGGATCGTAGTTCTTGTAGACGCGATGGCCGAAGCCCATCAGGCGGAATGAATCCTTCGGATCCTTGGCGCGTTTGATGTATTCGGGAATACGATCGACGGCGCCGATTTCGCCGAGCATTTTCAGCGCCGCCTCGTTGGCGCCGCCATGCGCCGGACCCCACAGGCAGGCGATGCCGGCGGCTATGCAGGCGAACGGATTGGCTCCGGTCGAGCCGGCGAGCCGAACGGTCGAGGTTGAGGCGTTCTGTTCGTGATCGGCGTGCAGCGTGAAAATGCGGTCCATCGCGCGCGACAGCACCGGATTGACCTTGTATTCCTCGCACGGCACCGCGAAACACATGCGCAGGAAATTCGAGGCGTAGTCGAGCTTGTTATTCGGATACATGAACGGCTGGCCGATCGAATATTTGTAGGCCATGGCCGCCAGCGT
>JBPYFG010000248.1:0-3069 GCA_051986365.1 Xanthobacteraceae bacterium | reverse complement strand
CCGGTCCGCGATGAAAATCAGCTGCACGCGGCCGTGGTCGAGCTGATCGCGCTCGACGACGCCGAAATTAAATATTCAACCATTCAGAACTGGTATCCGGGCGACGCCGAGGGCCGCGGCGGCGTCTATAACTTCGTCACCAAGCGCGGCGATTGCCGCGGCAAGAACGCGAAGATCTCGTGGACCCAGCTCGAGACCGGCTCGGCGATCACGTGGAAATATCCAAGCTGCATCCTGCGCGGCGACAATGCGCGCGGCGAGTTCTATTCGATCGCCATCTCCAACGGCTATCAGCAGGTCGATTCCGGCACCAAGATGCTGCATCTCGGCAAAAACACCACGAGCCGCATCATTTCCAAGGGCATCGCCGCCGGCCATTCCAACAATACCTATCGCGGGCTAGTGACGGCACACCGCCGCGCTACCGGCGCGCGCAACTTCACCAATTGCGATTCGCTTTTGATCGGCGATCAGTGCGGCGCCCATACCGTGCCCTATATCGAGGCCAAGAACTCCTCGACCGTGTTCGAGCACGAGGCGACCACTTCGAAGATTTCCGAGGACATGCTGTTCTACTGCCGTCAGCGCGGGCTGTCAGCGGAGGAGGCGACCGCGCTCGTTGTCAATGGCTTCGTCAAGGACGTGCTGCAGCAATTGCCGATGGAATTTGCTGTCGAGGCGCAGAAGTTGATCTCAGTCTCTTTGGAAGGTTCAGTTGGATGAGCGCGGACGATTCGGATCCGCCCAAGTTGCGGGACATGGAATGCCATTGCTTGAAATCGAAACTCTGCACGTCGAGATCGACGGCAAGAAAATATCCTCACGGTGAACGCCCGCAAGGTGGACGCGATCATGGGAACGGTTCGGACGAGGTGGATATTCTGGCGCAGGCGCTCCTAAAAGCGCAGGAAATTTTCACATGATGGACGAAGCGAAAACAGTTGGGACGGAAAGCGCTCCCCCGCCTGGAGCCAGCGGCGCTGGCGGCGCCGCGGCCGCCGCCGAGGCGGAACGGCCACCGACCATTCCAGCCGACGAGATGGCGCGCTTGACCGATGAAATCGTCGCCGCGCTCAAGACCATCTACGACCCGGAAATACCCGCCGATCTGTACGAGCTTGGTCTGATTTACAAAGTCGACATCGATGACGACCGCATGATCACGATCGACATGACGCTGACGTCGCCGAACTGCCCGTCGGCGGCCGAGTTGCCGGGCGAGGTGCAGAACGCGGTCGCGGGCGTGTCCGGCGTGCGCGAAGCCAAGATCAATATCGTCTGGGATCCGCCGTGGGACGCTAGCCGCATGTCGGACGAGGCCCGCACGGTACTGGGTATGTGGTGATTGTTGCGTTGCGCCGTCAAGCCTGGCGCATTAGATAATATTAAGTTAGTTCAGGTGACGCGTTGGCTCATACCGAGCGGCGCGCGGAGGATGAGGAGATGGCCGCTGCGCGGCCGAGACCACAAGTGATGCGGCTCACCGAAGCCGCGGCTGAACGCATCAAGGCGGTGATGGCGAAGGCCGACCGCCTGATCGCGGCGGTGCGCGTCGGCGTCAAAAACGGCGGCTGCGCCGGCATGAGCTACTACATGGAATACGCCGAAAAGGTCGATCCGCTCGACGAGGTGATCGAGGACAAGGGCGTGCGCATTCTCATCGACCCGAAGGCGGTGCTGTTCCTGCTCGGCACCGAGATGGACTACAGGGTAGAAAAACTGTCCGCTCAGTTCATCTTCAACAATCCGAACCAGACCGCGGCGTGCGGCTGCGGCGAATCGGTCCAGCTCGAGCCGGCGAGCGAAGCGTCGTAGCGCGGGCAATCTCACAATGATAGCTACGCCACCCGGGCAGGCGGTGTGGTTTGAGGATTGGTGCGCGGTTCGGCCTCCGGGTCGGTCTCGCAAATGACGCGATCACACCCCTGACGCTTGACGACGTAGAGGAAGTTGTCGGTGCGCTCGATCAGCGACTGCGAGGTGTCGTCGGTACGCAACAGCGCAACGCCGATGGAAATCGTCACGCGGCCGAGCAAATCGTTACGCGGCCGAGCCTCTCGCCGCTTGATCGTTTCATCAATTCCCTGGCCATGGCCGCGCGGTGGTAGTAGTCGGCGACGGCGATCGCCGAGCGCAAGGTTGTGTTGGGCAGCGCGATGACGAATTCTCCGCCGTAACGGGCGGTGATGTCACGACCTTCGACGTTCTGCTTCATCGAGACGGCATGAGACGCAGCACCTGATCGCCGGTGAGATGGCTGAACCTGGCGATCGCGTTGTGTCATGAAGACGCGCGGGGGCATGCTGTACGTCCTTCACCAGCGCCGAGCGAAGTAGAACTCCTCGATCCGCCGACCGGCGAGATCCTTCTCAATCGTGTCCATCAGGGTGAGATATTCGCGCGGCGTCACCGGTACGGCCGCCTGCTTGAGCTCGTGAAAGAAGGTCGCAAACATCGCTCATCCGGTCCGCTCGCGCGCAGAGCCGAAGCACATGATGGAATGAACATTGCACCGTGCAACACGGCGTAACCCTGGAGACATGTTTCTTGCGCTACATCGTAACGTGAGCGTAATATGAGCTGCCAAAAAATATACCTTGGACCGGGAACAAAATGGTGGCCACAGGCAACATGGCCCCAGCCAGCAAAGGGCTGGCTCAAGGCGACCTGCGTCTGATTGCACTCGCGCTCATCGCCGAGGCACCTCGTCACGGCTACGAGATCATCAAGCTGATCGAGGAGAAGACGGCCGACTGGTACTCGCCAGCCCCCAGCATCGTCTATCCGACGCTGACCAATCTTGCGGAAGCGGGCTATGCGACCGCGTCCGCCGACCCCCCGAGGCTTTACACGATCACCAACGACGGCCGCGCCTACCTCAAGCAGAACCGCGATCACGCCGATGTCGTCCTCGACCGCCTGACTGCACTCGGCGAGCGCGTCAGCCGCTGGCGGCGGGCCCGTGGAATCACCGGGAAGTCGCTGGAACCGGACGCGGATAGCGAAGAAAGCCTGGCGGACATCCTCGCCCGCGCGGCCGGTGATTTGCAGCGAAGATAAGAAAGCTTG
>JBPYFG010000247.1:0-2966 GCA_051986365.1 Xanthobacteraceae bacterium | reverse complement strand
CGCTCAATCAAGTCGTTTTCAACGGCGAATTCATCCCGGGCAATCAATGGGTGAACCCGGAGAATTATTACTACCAGCAAAGCTTTCCGGTGCCCAAACGCGATGTCGCCAAGGCCAAGGCGCTGCTCAAAGAGGCCGGGGTCGCGACACCTTTCGACGTCGATTTCATGGTGCCCAAGGGGGCAGAACCGCAGTCAGTGGCCGAAGTCATTCAAGCCATGGCCGCGGAAATCGGCATTAACATGAGAATCCGCGTGACCGAATTCGCAACATCGCTCAAGCAGGCGGAAGCCGGGGAATACGAGGCCTATCTATTGGCTTGGAGCGGCCGCACCGATCCCGACGGCAATCTGTATAGCTTCTACAAATGCAAGGCGCCTTTGAACTATACGGGCTCGTGCAATGCGGACATCGATAAGCTGCTCGACGAATCGCGCGTTCCGTCCGATCGCGCGCAGCGCAAGGCAATATATGAAAAGCTGACCCGGCTCCTGCTCGATGATGAGTCGATCATTTACCTCTATCATCCGCGCATGCTGATCGCCCACACGGCCCGACTGCAGGGCTATCAGCAGCTGCCCGACGGTATGGTGCGCGTCGTCGGGTTGACGCTGAAATAGCCGTCCCGCCGATGTTGACGTTTGTTGGCAGGAGATTGTTGCAACTCATCCCGACCTTGTTTTTCGTGTCGGTGATCATTTTTTCCCTGCAACATCTTTTGCCGGGCGACCCGGCGCTGGTCATGGCCGGCGAAGAGCGCGATCCCGCGGCAATCGAACAAATACGCCAGCACTATCATCTCGATCGCCCGCTGCCGGTCCAGTATGTTTATTGGGTCAAGGGCGCATTGTCCGGCGATCTCGGCGAATCGATGCGGCTCAAGGAGCCGGTCCTTTCGCTGATCCTCAAAAAGCTGCCGGTCACGATCACGCTCGCGACTATGGCCATCGTCTTCGCGCTCGTCATCGGCCTCGGCGCCGGGATCGTCTCGGCGGTCAAGAAGGACAGCATCTGGGACTATGCGGCGAACGTGTTCGCGCTGTGGGGTATTTCGACGCCGAATTTCTGGCTCGGCATCATGCTGATCTTTCTGTTTTCGGTGAAGCTTGGCTGGCTGCCAGCATCCGGTTACGTGCCGCTTACCGAGGACTGGCGAACGAGCCTTGCCACGATGGTCATGCCGGCTTTTGTGCTTGGCAATGCGATTGCCGCGATCCTGATGCGGCATACGCGCAGCGCGATGCTGCACGTTCTGGAAAGCGACTACATCCGCACCGCACGCGCCAAGGGGCTCCTTGAACACAGCGTCATATTCAAGCACGCCTTGCGCAACGCTTTGACGCCGGTCATCACCCTCGGCGCGCTCGAATTTGGCACCTTGTTGTCGGGCGCCGTGCTCACCGAACAGATTTTTTCCGTGCCTGGATTCGGCAAGCTAATCGTCGATGCCGTTTTCAACCGCGATTACGCGGTGGTGCAGGGCGTCGTGCTGGTGACGGCCACGGCCTACATGACACTCAATCTTCTGGCGGACATGGCCTATATCCTGGTCAATCCGCGGCTGCGCGGTTAAGCGATGGCCGAAGCGGCGCTCACCGCCACTAGCGGCGCGGCGTCGGCCGAAAGCGTCGAGACGCCGACGGCGCGCGCGGTACGGCGGTTCAAGCGCCGCAGGGGCGCGCTGTTTGCGCTTGCCGTGATCGCGATCTTTGTCGGTGCGGCGGTACTCGCGCCGCTGATCTCTCCTTATGATCCGGACCTGCAAACCTGGACCGCGGTGCGCAAGGCGCCATCGGCCTTGCACTGGTTCGGCACCGACGATGTCGGGCGCGATGTCCTTTCGCGGGTGATTTTTGGCGCGCGCGCCTCGCTGCTGGCGGGCGTTATCTCCGTGGCAATTGCACTCCTCGTCGGTGTGCCGGTCGGGCTCGTCTCCGGCTATCTGGGCGGTTTCATCGATGCGTTGTTCAGCCGAATTACCGACGCGCTATTGGCCTGTCCGTTTCTTATCTTAGCGATTGCGTTCGCCGCTTTCCTCGGGCCAAGCCTCGGCAACGCGATGATCGCCATCGGGATTACCACAACGCCGATTTTCATCCGCCTGACGCGCGGCCAGGTGATGGCGGTGAAGGTCGAGGATTATGTCGAGGCCGCGCGCGCGGTCGGCAATCCGCACTGGCGCATCGCGCTCCTTCACATCCTGCCGAACATCCTGCCGGCGTTGCTGGTGCAGGCGACGCTGTCAATCGCGGCGGCCATCATTGCCGAGGCCGCATTGTCGTTTCTCGGCCTCGGTCAGCAACCGCCGGCGCCGTCATGGGGCAGCATGCTCAATGCCGCACAGCGATTTCTCGTCAACGCGCCGTGGATGGCGATCTGGCCGGGGCTCGCCATCTTCCTGACCGTGCTGTCATTCAATCTCGTCGGCGATGGGATACGCGACGCGCTCGATCCGCGCTCGCGGTGACATTTCTCCTTGCGCCATCGATATTTCCAGCCCGTCACCCAGATGACAGGGAGCGCCAGCCGCCGACCTGAATAGTAGTTGCCGTGACGACTATAAAAGACTAATTTCCGACCCTGACACTGGCACAGGGAGGCGGGGAATGGCGCAGGGAAAGATCACGATCTCATCAATCGCGAAGTTGCAAGGGTGGCTCTGGGATGTTGCGGTGACTGGCTTCGGGGCGCGTAGGCAGACCAACCTTGTTCACTACTACATTCGCTACCGACACAACGGCACACAGATCGTGCGCTCCATTGGTCGACATGGCGCACTCACCCCCGACACAGCGCGGGCGAAGGCGAAGCAGCTGCTCGGCGTTGTGGCTGGTGGCACTGATCCCTTTGCGCAGGCCCTCTCAGGTGAAGGCTTTGGCGCAACCGTCGACCGCTACCTGGACCGGAAGAGGAGCGCGCTAAAGCCTAGGTCGTTCAGCGGGACCGAACGCTACCTGCGCAACCAC
>JBPYFG010000246.1:0-10896 GCA_051986365.1 Xanthobacteraceae bacterium | reverse complement strand
CCCGGCCCCGGAACGATGCGCGAGGATGACCCGTCGCCAAGGAGCTGCCAGCTCTGCTGATTGTCCTTTAGATTGGCGACCATGATTTGATCGAGCACTTGCTCGTGCACGGTCGGGTTGAGAATCGGACATAAGACTTCGACGCGGCGATCCAGATTGCGCGGCATCATATCGGCCGACGAAATGTAGACCGCGGCTTTGGCATGCGGCAGCCCGTGTCCGGCGCCAAAGCAGTAGATGCGTCCGTGCTCGAGAAAGCGGCCGACGATCGATTTCACGCGAATATTGTCTGATAGTCCGGGGACGCCCGGGCGCAGGCAGCAGATGCCGCGCACGACGAGATCGATCGGCACGCCGGCACTCGATGCCTCATAAAGCGCATCGATGATGTCAGGATCGACCAGCGAGTTCATCTTCATCCAGATCGCCGCCGGCCGCCCGGCCTTGGCATGGGCGATTTCCTCGTCGATGTGTTCGTGGATGCGGTTGCGCAGCGACAAAGGCGAGACCGCCATGAGATCGAGCTCGGCCGGTTCGGCATAGCCGGTCACGAAATTGAAAATGCGGCTGACGTCGCGGGCAATGATCGGATCGCAGGTAAAGAACGACAGGTCGGTGTAGATGCGCGCGGTAACGGGGTGATAATTTCCGGTGCCGACATGCACGTAAGACGCCAGCGAAGGGCCTTCGCGCCGGACCACCAGCGACAGCTTGGCGTGGGTTTTCAGCTCGATGAACCCGAACACGACTTGCACGCCGGCTCGCTCGAGGTCGCGCGCCCAGCGAATATTGGCTTCCTCGTCGAAGCGCGCCTTCAATTCCACGAGCGCGGTCACCGACTTACCAGATTCGGCGGCTTCCGCCAGCGCCTTGATGATCGGCGAATCCGCCGAGGTGCGGTACAGCGTCTGCTTGATCGCGACGACGTCGGGATCGCGCGCGGCCTGTTGGAGGAAATTCACCACCACGTCGAAGGACTCGAATGGATGGTGGATGATGAAATCTTTCTGCCGGATCGCCGCCAGGCAGTCGCCGCCGTGATCGCGAACCCGGCCGGGATAGCGCGGAGCGTACGGCTCGAATTCGAGATCGGGCCGGTTGAGACTGGCGATCTCGCCCATCTCGTTGAGCGCCAGCACGCCGTCGACCGTGAACACGCTGTCGTCGGATACATCGAGCACGCGCTGCACGAAACGCCGCAATTCAGTCGGCATGGTCGCTTCGATATCGAGCCGGATCACCGACCCGCGCCGCCGCCGCTTGAGCGCGGTTTCGAACAGGCGCACCAGGTCTTCGGCCTCTTCGAGAATTTCAACTTCGGAATCGCGGATCACGCGGAACGCGCCGAGGCCTTTTACGGCGTAACCCGGGAACAGCTTGGCGATAAACAGGCTGGTGACGCCTTCGATTGAAATCAGCCGCGCCGCACCGTCCTCGCGGGCTTCCGGCAATCGCACAAAGCGCTCGATCCGGTTCGGCATGCGAATGAGTGCGTTCATCGCCTTGCCGTCTTTGCCCCGGGCGAGCTGCAGCGCGATGGTAAAGCCGAGATTGGGAATGAACGGGAACGGATGCGCCGGATCGATGGCAAGCGGCGTCAACAACGGAAACACATGGGCGAGAAAGTAATCTTCGAGCCAGGCTTTCTCGCTGCGTGTCACATCCGGACCATCGACCAGCACAATGCCTGCCGCGGCCAGTTCCGCCCGCAGTTCGCGCCATTGGGCCTGCTGGTCCTGCACCAGCGCCGCGACCGCTTCAGCGATCCGCACGAGCTGCTCGGCGGGCGTAAGCCCTTCCGGGCTCTTGCTGGCGATGCCTTCGCGCACCTGGGCGCCGAGGCCGGCCACGCGCACCATGAAAAATTCATCGAGGTTGTTGGCCGAGATCGCCAGGAATTTGAGCCGCTCAAGCAGCGGGTTCCTGCGGTTCGCCGATTCCTCAAGTACCCGGCGATTGAAATCGAGCCAGGACAACTCGCGGTTGATGAAGCGATCGGGGCTTGCGGCGAGATCGGAAGCCGGTTGGCGTAGCTGCGGCTCCTGCGGGCGTGGCATTTCCAGCCGCCGGGCAGCGACCGATTCCCGAGGTGAAACAGCAACTTGACTTGCTTCAACCATTGCCGATCCGTGTTGGGCCAGAGCCAGCTAGATTGGCCACTTTCGTTTCGATCCTATGAATGCCGCCTTAAGAGCATATGGCGGCCGCGCGAGCGGTTCCGTCAAGTCCGGCGCATTCGTCGTGCAATCGGCTCAAATCGGGGCGGCGGCAAGTTCGGGCAAGCCCCGCGCTAATCCCGTCAGTCCCCGTCGCGGAACAGTTCTGCCGCCAAAGCCCGGCTCGGCGGCCGGCCCCGCCGCAATGCCTCTTCGTCCAGTGCCACGAGTGCGGCGCGGGCTGCGGCGAACGAGCGCTCGATACGGCTCGCGAGATAACTGACGACGCTTTCATCGAGGATAAGCTGGCGATCGGCGGCGAGTTTCACCATGACGCCGCGCAGCACGGCATCATCGGGCGCTTGCAACTGCGCGGTTGGCATCGCCCGCAGCCGGGAAACCACGTCCGGCGTCGAAATCTGCCAACTTGACGGCGCGGTGCGCGCCGTGAAGAGCAGGAATGCCTGCTCCTCACGGGCCAGGTTCATCAGATGAAATAGCGCGCGTTCATCGGTGGGCGCGCCGGCGTCCTCGATCACAAGCGCGCCGGTCGCCAGCATCCCAGGGACATCAAATGCGCCGATTTTGTCTGCCGACACCACGCGGGCGCCAGCGGCCATCGCCCAGATCGTCGCCAAATGCGTCTTGCCTGAACCCTCCGGTCCAATGAGCGCGACGGCGCGCGACGGCCAATCCGGCCACGAATCGATCAACGCCAGCGCCGCGGCATTGCCGGGCCCGGAAAAGAAGTCCTCGCGCGCGAAGCTTTCCGGATGATCAAGCGCAAGCGCTAACTGACGGGGACGAGACACAATCTTGCTCGAAGCCGGTGCCTGCGCAGACATTCCGCTACAGCATGATCCGGAAAAGTGGATACCGGTTTTCCGAAAAGATCATGCTCAAACAATAAGCTAAAGCGAAATGGTGATTCAACTTAAAATCATTTCGCTTTAGCGTCCCGAAAACATTATGGCGCTGGGTTACCGGTATAGAGCGGACTGGCGAAGTACCGCGACAGCGCGAAGCGGATGAGCACGCCGGAGCCCGCGGCCAAAGGCACCGCCAAAAGGAGTCCGACAAAGCCGAAAAGATAACCGAACGCGAATAGTGCGAAAATCAGCCAGACCGGATGCAATCCGACGCTTTTGCCGACAAGCTTCGGCGCCAGGACATTGCCTTCGAGAAACTGGCCGAACAGAACGATGCCGGCGACAATCACGATGCGGGTCCAGTCCGGAGCAAATTGCGCCAAAGCGACGCCCAACGACAGGATAAGCGCGGTCAATGAACCGACATAGGGAATGAAACTGATCAGGCCCGATATCACGCCGATCAAGAGCCCGAAACTTAAGCCCGCAAAGGTGAGCCCGGTCGCATAATAGGAGCCCAGGATCAGGCACAGGCCGGACTGGCCCCGGACATAAGCTGCGATCGTCGCGTCTATTTCACGGCCGAGACGGCGCACCATTTCACGCTGCGGCACCGGCACCAGCCGATCGATCGCGGCAACCATGCGGTCCCAGTCGCAGATCAGGTAAAAAGCGACCACCGGAGTGATGATCAGAAGCGAAAAAATCGAGAGCAGCGCCTGGCCCTTGGCCCAAAGCGAGGCCAGCAATCCAGTCAGATAGCCGACCGTCTGATTCATCAGGTCGCCGACGGATTTGTCGGCGCCGGTGAGATTGTCGCCGACGATGCGCTTGATCCAGGGATGGCTCGGGTCGCTCACAAAGGCCTGTAGGCGGAGTGCATAAGTGGGCACGTTATCGATGAAGGCGGACAATTGGCTCGCCAAGACCGGCGCGATCAGCAGCACCAAGAGCGCGAGCGCCACGACAAAGCCGCCAAGAATAAGAACTGCGGCCAGGAGCCGGCTGACGCCGCGCTTGCTCAACTGATTGGCCAGCGGATCGAGCACATAGGCGATCGCCATGCCAAGCACGAACGGCAGCAATATGGGACTGAGCAGCCACAGTAGTCCGACAAAGACGGCGAGCGCCGCCACCCAGAACACGATGTCGCGCTCAACCCGCATGGCACCTTAGTGCCCGGCGCCGAACGAGTTCATGTGCCGCACCCATTCGCGGAGATAGAAAGCGATTGAAAGCAGCGTCAACAGCGCCACCGCGGCCATCGTCAGCCGCGACACAAGGCCCAAGTCAAGACCGAAAGCATGTTCCGCCAGGATTAGAACGGCCAGCAAGATCTGCGCCACAGTATTGGCCTTCGACACCAAGAGCGGACGCACCGGCATCGGCCGACCGACGAGCCAGGCCAACAGGAAGGCGCTGACGATCATAATGTCGCGCGAGACGACAAGGATGACCAGAAAAATCGGCAGCATGCCGACAATTCCCAGCGAGACATAGATCGAAACGATCAGCGCTTTGTCGGCCAACGGATCGAGATAAGCGCCGAGCTCGCTCTTCATGTGGAAGCGCTTGGCGAGGAAGCCGTCGACGGCATCGCTGATGCCGGCGGCGAGAAACAGCGCGAAGGCGATGCGCATTTCGCCTAGCGTGATCGCCCAGACCACGATCGGCACCAGCAAAATCCGTCCCAAGGTAATGAGATTTGGGATGCTCAAACCGCCCCCAGCCTGCCGTGACGCTCGTGCGACCCCCTCGCCGCGCCACCGCCTTTGTGCGAACTCGCGCCCGACCAGCGCATCTGCGGTTCCCGGCGCAATCCGTATCCCCAATATAGCGGCGCCGGCGCGCTTGCACACCCGGCGATTCCGACGTAGGAGGCCGCGACAGCCCTGCAGTGCCGAGGCCGGTTCGGCGATCCGCATTGGTGATTTCGTGAAAGACGCTCGCTACGCGGCCGCCGGTGTCGACATTGACGCCGGCAACCGCATGGTGGACCTGATCAAGCCACTGGTGCGCGCGACCGCGCGTTCCGGCGCCGAAGCCGAAATCGGCGGCTTCGGCGGGTTGTTCGATTTGAAAGCCGCCGGTTTTGTCGATCCGATTCTGGTCGCGGCGACCGACGGCGTCGGCACCAAGGTCAAGATCGCGGTCGAGACATCGCGTCATGACACGATCGGCATCGATCTCGTCGCGATGTCGGTCAACGATCTCGTGGTGCAGGGCGCAGAACCACTGTTCTTTCTCGATTATTACGCGTGCGGAAAACTCGATCCGGCAATTGGCGCGGCCGTGGTCAAGGGCATTGCCGGGGCCTGCCGCGAAGCCGGATGCGCATTGATCGGCGGCGAAACCGCGGAAATGCCCGGAGTCTATCAGGGAAGCGATTACGATCTCGCCGGATTTGCGGTCGGCGCGGTGGGGCGCGGTGAAATCTTGCCGCGCAGCGACATCTCCGCAGGCGACATCGTCATCGGACTAGAAGCGAGCGGAGTGCATTCCAACGGTTTTTCGCTGGTCCGAACGATCGTACGCGACGCCGGAACAGGTTGGGATCGCCCTGCTCCGTTCGCGCCGCGGCGAAATCTCGGCGACGCGCTTCTGACACCGACGCGGCTCTATGTGCGGTCGTGTCTCGCCGCAATCCGCCAGAGCAAAGCAGTGAAGGCGCTCGCTCATATTACCGGCGGCGGCTTTATCGAAAATATCCCGCGTGTGCTGCCGCCTGGGCTTGCGGCTTGCGTGGCGCTCGAGCGCGTGCCGGTTTTGCCGGTGTTCAAATGGCTCGCCGCGACCGGACAGATCGCCGAACATGAAATGCTGCGCACCTTTAATTGCGGGATCGGAATGGTTGCCGTACTCGATCGCGGCAAAGCCGATGCCGCCGTCGAATCTTTCACCAAGCATGGCGAGAAAGTCGTTCGCCTCGGTGAAGTTGTGGCCGCGGATGGTGGCAGCGCGATCAGTTTCTCGGGACACCTTGATCTCGCTTGGCCGCCGCGATGAACAGAAAACGGGTCGCCGTTCTGATCTCCGGGCGCGGCTCGAACATGAGCGCGCTGATCGAGGCTGCTAAGGCCAAAGACTATCCGGCGGAAATCGTGCTGGTCGTGTCGAACCGACCGGACGCCGCCGGGCTTGCGCGGGCGAACGAAGCCGGGGTCGCCACGGCATTGATCGATCAGCGGCAGTTCGGTGAGAATCGCGAAGCTTTCGAACGCGCGCTAGACGACGAACTGCGCAAATACCGCATTGATATCGTCTGCCTCGCTGGCTTCATGCGGCTTTTGACCGCCTGGTTCATCGGACGCTGGAGCGGACGCATCCTCAATATTCATCCGGCCTTGTTGCCGGAGTTCAAAGGGCTTAACACGCACCGCCGCGCGCTCGAGGCAGGCGCGAAACGGCACGGCGCGACAGTCCATTTTGTGGTCGAGGAGACCGATGCCGGGCCCGTCATCAGCCAGCAATCGGTGCCGGTGCTACAAGGCGACACCGAGGAGATGCTCGAAGCGCGCGTTCTAGAGATCGAGCACCGGATCTATCCACAGGCCTTGCGTCTGGTCGCCGAAGGCCGAGCGAAGTTTGCAATGCCGGCACCGGAAATAAAAAACCCCCGGGTGTAAGACCGGGGGCTACGAGAAGCCGGACCAGCCGGCTTTGGTTCACGCAACTTTCAGATTTTCCGCCGAGGTTCGGCCGCGGTTGGTAACAAGTTCGTACTCGACCGTTTGGCCCTCGTTGAGCGAGCGCAAGCCAGCGCGTTCGACGGCGGAGATGTGAACAAACACATCCTTGTCGCCGCTCGCGGGCTTGATGAACCCGTAGCCCTTGGTCGGATTGAACCACTTGACGGTGCCCTTCTGCATCGTCTGTCTCCTAAGTCATTCCAGATGTCAGCGAAGACGCGCACGCAGACACAACGCGTGCATTTCTACGGTACGCGCCACAAGCCGAATTTTGGGGGAAAGTCCGAAGCGGGGAAGTCCGTGGCGATCGTGTCGGCAAGGCAGCACCGGCCGGAAGGCCAAAATCCGATTGCGCGCGTAGCAAGCAGGAGAAATACGGCGCAAGCATGGCTGCGCTAAAGCATGATCTGGAAAGGTAGGCACCGGTTTTTCGAAAAGATCATGCTCCAACAAAGAATACCCAGCATGATCCGAAAAAGCGGTCACCGGTTTTCGAAAAGACCATGCTCCAGCAAAAACCTAGAGCGACAATCGATTCAATTTGAAGCAATCACGCCCTAGGTTGCGTTGCCCCGATCTGAAAAAATTTGGTGATCAGCACCGCCTTGGGGCCATTTTTCTTTGGCCGGCTGCGCGCGTGCGATTCGCGCAAGCGTTGCCACAATCCGCCCGCCGCAACAGCGAGCGCAGCACCGGCCGCCGCGCCTGCGAACTCGACCTGCCGAACCGCCGCGTCACCAAGCGGAGCCAAACGCGAAACCACAGCCGGATCCGTTGCCATGGTCTCGCCGGCGATCCAGCCAAGAAGCGCCGCGCCAAGCCATATCAAAATGGGGAATCGATCGAGCAGCGCCGCCATGATCGCCGCCCCGACGACGAGCAGCGGGATGGAAATGGCGAGCCCGATCGCGAGCAGGAGGTAGTCGCCGCGTGCGGCGGCGGCGATCGCCACCACATTGTCGAAGCTCATGATGATATCGGCCACCGCGATGACCATCACCGCGCGCCAAAGCTGCGCGGTTGCCTCGAGATCGCTTCTATCGGGCTCCTCGGGGACCAGAAGCTTGGCCGCAATGTACAAAAGCCCCGCGCCGCCGATCAGTTTCACATAGGACAGCATCATCAGCGATGCGAGGATCAAGGTGAAAACAATGCGTAGCAGCGCCGCCATGCCGGCGCCGAGGATCAGACCCCACCGCCGTTGCTGTTCCGGCAGTCCGCGGCACGCCATGGCGATAACGATGGCGTTGTCGCCGGAAAGCAAGACGTTGATGAAAATGATCTGACCGACGGCGAGCCAGAATGCCGTGTAGCCAAGCTGATCGACGCCGGCCCTCAACCATGCGCCCCACAACGCCGGATTAAAATATTCGATGATCGAAGCCACGTTCACGGCCTCAGCCGACGATCTCGTTGCCGGCAAAAAACTGCGCGATTTCCGTCACGGCGGTTTCCGAGGCATCGGAGCCGTGCACCGAATTCTCGGCGATCGATTTGGCGTGCACCTTGCGAATGGTCCCGGGCGCGGCCTTGATCGGATCGGTCGCACCCATGATGTCGCGGTAGGCGGCGACCGCGTTGTCGCCTTCAAGCACCTGCACGACCACGGGGCCCGAGGTCATGAACGCTACCAGCTCGCCGAAAAACGGACGCTGGCGATGAATGGCATAAAAGGTTTCCGCCTGCTCGTGGGTCATCTTGATGCGCTTTTGCGCAACGATGCGCAAACCCGCCCGTTCGATCATTGCGTTGATGGCCCCCGTCAAATTGCGGGCGGTCGCATCGGGTTTGATGATCGAGAAGGTGCGCTCGATCGCCATCAAATCATCCTTTGGGATTGCGGCTTTCAGACTGCGCGGCTTATAGCCCTTCGCGCGCGCGTGGGGCAAGCGCGACGGCAGCATGAATGTCGGCTGAACGCAGCCGCATGCGCGCATTCACTCTGATAAATCGGCGGTTAATTTGATTCTCAGCACCGGTTCAGGCGCTGGCGGATAAATTTGGTCCCGAAACGGCGGACTTACAGGTTCGCCGCCACGAGTTGAACAATGCAAATCAGGAGATCGAAAATGCTGCGCAATACGATTTTGGCCGGAGCCGCCGCGCTCACGCTCGGCGCCGCCGCGCTCGCGCCCACCAGTGCGTCCGCATGGTGGAGCGGAAATCCAGGCTGGCATGGATGGCATCATGGCTGGTTCTACCGGCCTGCGGTTCGCGTTTATGCCGGCCCGATCTACAGCGGCTGCCTGCACCGGCGTGTGGTGTGGACGCCGTATGGTCCCGCGGTCCGCTGGGTTAATGTCTGCTACTGACGACACGGTTGCCGCGCATTCTGGAACGCCCCGGCCGCAAGCCGGGGCGTTTTCCCTTGATCGCGTGATCGTGATTGCCCGTCAATGGCCGGCCGGATTTGCGGCCGAGCGGTTCTGATTACAGCGTCAAAACGCCCGTGCTTTCCGGTCTTACACTTCTCCGTCCGAGCAGACCGGCCTCATAGATGTTTCATTGCGCTTTCAGCGCGATAGCCATGAAGCTTGCTCACTTTCCAGGCAATTGTGATCCTAGTATAGGAGCGGGCAGAAAGCGCGCGGAGAGTAACATGGACGCAAAAACTGATGACAAGAGCGCGGGCCAATGCCCGGTGATGCACACGTCAAAGACCAACCGTGACTGGTGGCCGCACCAGCTGGACCTCCAGATCCTCCATCGGAACTCTGCCCTCCCGAATCCGATGGATGCGAACTTCGACTACGCCAAAGAGTTCAAGAGCCTCGACCTCAAGGCCGTGATCAAGGACCTGCAAGCCTTGATGACGGACTCGCAGGGTCCGTGGTTTCGTTTCATGACCATTGAATTTATTGATTTTCTTCGACCCCGAGTTTTACTCTGTGTACCCTCGTTGTGTACTCGGGGGTTGCTTGAAGCCGATCACGGGTTGGTGGGTCCGCTGCGATATGCAACGTGAAGCCATCGTCCAATACCACCGCCGATAACCCCTCCGGCAATCGGCGCCACCCAGTATAGCCATAAGGAGGCCTGTGCTATTGCGCCACCGAAAATGGCCGTTGCAGTGGAGCGTGCGGGATTTAGAGATGCGTTCGTGATGGGTATGGCGACAAGGTGAAACAGCACCAATGCGAAGCCAATCGCTATTGGAGCAAAGCCAGCCGGAGCGCTCGGAGAAGTAACGCTCACGATCACGAGAATAAAAAGCGCGGTAATCACGATCTCGATTAGGCCGGCCGAGAGAATTGAGGCATGCCCATCGCCGTATAAATTCGAGATATCGGTGAAGCTATTCCATTTTCCCCCTGCCGGTGCGCCCTGGAGGATCACGTAGAAAACTGCAGCAGCGGCAATGCCACCGAGAACTTGAGCAATGATGTAGGGCACCGCCTTACCGGCTTGGAAGCGACCTGCAGCAACTAAGCCGCATGTAACAGCAGGGTTAAAGTGGGCGCCGGAAATGGAACCGAATGCATAAGCTGATGCAAGCACGGATAATCCGACCGCAAATGCCACCGCGATGAGACCTGCGCTGGGTGCAGAAAAAAGGGCCGCCCCGCAGACGGCTGTGACCAGCGCAAATGTTCCAATGAATTCTGCAGTTAGTTCTCTCTCCATGATACCCCCCAACTTTCCCAGTTTGGACAGGCGACCTTACACCGCCCTGTTGCAGTAACAAGTGTTTACGCGAGCACCATCAAGTCCATGTTCACAAAGGCGCCCGTCGCGATGTCCCTTATGGATTGTCTCTCCAGAAATCTTTGAACCGCATCTGCGATAGCTCAGTATAGCGCACCGTATGCTGAATGTTGCGGTGGCCGAGGTACGCCTGGAGCGCCCGCGTATCATGCCCTCTGTTCGCGAGCGTGTAGCCACAGGCGTGCCGTAACATATGGGGATGGACCTTGAGGCCAACCCGTGCCTCGATGCCTGCCCGCTCAACCATGCGGGCAAAGCCGGCAGTCGTGAAGGGTGCGCCCCGCTCAGAAATGAATATGAAGGGCGACTTTGGTTTCTGTTCGCGCTTCAGGCGGCGCAGGGCGCGTAGCTCGTCTCCCAAAATCGGATGCGTACTTGGTGTGCCCCGCTTGACCCTGCGGACGTGCAGCGCTCCCGAAGCGAACTCCACCTGATCCCAGCGGAGGTCGACGAGTTCGGCCCCACGAAAGCCGTGAC
>JBPYFG010000245.1:0-11648 GCA_051986365.1 Xanthobacteraceae bacterium | reverse complement strand
GCCTTAGAGCCGCCTTGGGATGGTGGAAATCAAGCGGCCGCCCGCAGGCCGGGACATAGTAAGCGAAACGCAATAAAAACGTATGACGAGGCGCCGGAGCATCCGGCACCTCGTCGGGAAGGTCAGATAGGTTCGACAGCCTGGGCGAAAAAGATGAAGCCGAGACTCGCTCGATATAATGAGCCTTACGCCCTGGCGCTGGGGCAAGTGTCAAGGCCAGAGCAGAAAGCGAGCGTGAAAGCTCCAGCCTTCTCCTTGACCGAACCCGCCGCGGCTTCCAGCACCTCGTCGGAAACCTCGAAGTTGAGAATCTCGTCTTCCCTCTGGATATACTTGTCAGTCATCGGCCTTCTTCCTCTCGTTCGCCAGCGGCGCCGGCATCACCAGGCAGGTCGAGCAACTTGGTGAGAACCCCCCGCCAAGAAATCCATTAAATCATCGGCGGCGGACAGTGTAAAGTCTGTCTGCCGGCTGTGATACATAACTAAATAAAGACAAAACTGCCTTGCCGGCGGGTAATTTTGGTCGTTTACCAAGGCCAAAAAAGGCCCGCAAATCGCCGGCTCCGCCGTTGCAGAAAACCCCCACGGCAAGCGGCTAAAGCGCTCGATAGAGGACTTGGTGGACGAATTTTACCAGCGATTGAGTTTACGCGCCGCAACCATCGACGAGCTTCTCTCCGACGCGTTTGAAATCTCGCCTGAGACGGCCGCGGATGCCGACTCGACCGCCCAGCGCATGGCGGCCTGGCGGCGGGCCGCTGCTGCCGGCGACGCGACTCTTTTCGCGCGACGCCTAGTGCGCGACCACCTGTCGCAAATCGAAATCGAAAACCGGCTCGCTCGCTCCCGGCGCCGCGCCTCGGCGCCATATCCGCAATGGATAGAAGATGCCATGTGGATCGAACGGGCATTTCAAGAAACCGGCCGGAGCAAACCGGATCTTGCACCGGCTTGTCCGTTCGAGGACTTGTTCACCGCGCTGATCGAACGCGCCGAAGCGCTCGTTTGGACCGGCGTCGATACCAGCATTCGCAATAGTTTCGATGAACGGGCGCGAGCGTCGCTGCGGCACATGCTCCTTGCCGCGCTATCCGAGCTTTGTGCGCCCGCCCTTTACGAGCGATTCGCCAAATCACGCGACCCCGACAAATCAGTTCAGGCACCGGGCACGGCCAAATACCGTGAATTCATTGCCGATCTCAGAAGCGGCGCTTCACACCAGCTGTTCGAACAAAAGCCGGTATTGCTGCGATTGATCGCGGTATTGACTCGGCAATGGATCGACGCAACGCGCGAATTCGTCGATCGGCTGGCCGCCGATTTGCCGGCGATTCGGCGCGAACTCATTAACACGCCCGCCGGCGCCAACGTTGTGGAGATCAGGAGCGGCGTTTCCGATCCACACAATGGCGGCCGCTGTGTCAGCATCGTGAATTTCGCCGATGGCACAAATGTGGTGTACAAGCCTAAGGATTTGCGTCTCGATGTGGCCTGGCAAGAATTGGTCGAGCGGCTCAACGGTGCCGGCGCACCCATTAAACTAAAGGCCGCGCGCGCTTTGTCGCGCCATGACTACGGCTGGACGGAATTTATCGAACACGCCGGCTGCGCCGACGCGCGAGATTGCGACATTTTTTTCCGCCGCGCCGGCGCTTGGCTCGCGCTCCTGCACTGCTTCGCGGCGACCGACATACACCAGGAAAATATGATCGCCATCGGTGATCACCCCGTGCCGATCGATCTCGAGACCATCCTTCAACCCTCGGCGGAAGAGCACAAGATCGGCGCGCCGGAAACGGAAGCATTCGACGCCGCGATGGAGATCGTCGGCAATTCGGTAATGACGGTCGGCCTACTGCCGGCCTATGGCCGGTCCGTCGACAACAATGTGTTCGCGATGGGCGGAATGACGGCCGAATGGGGCGCGCGAACCGTCATTCAATGGAAGCACGTCAATACCGATGCCATGCGCCCGGCCAAAGTGGAAGAAGCCGGCGCGGGAACGCCGAACTTGCCCCACGTGAATGGGCGCTATGCCAAGCTCGGCGATCACGTGGAAAGCTTCATTGCCGGCTTTGCCGACTATGCCGATTTCCTGATGCGTCAGGTCCAAGATGTAAGCGCGGCAGCACTCTTGAAGGATTTCGCCGGTTTGACGATTCGGAAAGTGGTGCGGCCGACGCGGTTCTATTACATGCTGCTGCGGCGCTTAAAGGACCATCGGAATATGGCGGATGGCGCCATTTGGTCGGCGCAGGCCGATTTCATGGCCCGCCTTGCCGATTGGGATAACGCAACCGACCCGCTCTGGCCGCTGCAGCGGGCCGAGCGCGCGGCGCTCGTCTCTCTGAACGTTCCGTACTTCGTTACCCCAAGCGACGGCGCCGCAATCTGTGATCTGGAAGGCATCTCGGCCCAGACCGCAGCGATGCCTGGGCTCGTCCGCGCCGCTACGCGCTTGCAAGCTCTCGATCAGAACGAAATCGACTGGCAAACCGAGGTGATCCGGGAAAATCTCAATCAGCAATCGGGAGCGCCGAGTAATCGTAAAGCTAGTCCGAGCGTCGACCTTGGTATCGCGCCGGCGCCTGAAATGACCATGTTCAAAGCCGAGGCCGACACAATCGCCGCCGAATTGGCGCAGCATGCGATCCGCCGCGGCCGGAGCGCGGCATGGATCGGCCTCGATTGGCTCGGCGATTCAGAGGTGTTCCAGCTCGTTTGCCTTGGGCCCGATCTCTACAATGGCGCAACCGGAATTGCGCTGTTCCTTGCCGCCCATGGCGCCGTGCGCGGGCATGCACCATCGGCCGAACTTGCCGTTGCCGGCCTCGCGCATATCCGCAGAAACTTGAACAGCCGCAGCGCGGCACGGTTTGCGCGTTCGCTTGGCATCGGCGCCGCGACTGGGCTGGGCTCGATCGTCTACGGTCTTTGCGTGATCGCCAAATGTGCCGGCAACGCCGCCCTGTTGCAGGAGGCCGAAGGCGCGGCACGGCTGTTTACGGACGAGCTAATCGCCGCAGACAAACAGCTCGACGTCATGGGCGGAGCCGCCGGCGCGATCCTCGCTTTGCTTCGCGTGCACCGCGATACGCAATCGGATGTCGCGCTCGCCCGCGCGATCCGTTGCGGCGAGCATCTTTTGGCTCAGGATCGGATTGGAGAGGCGCGTCATCGCAGCTGGATCGGGCAAGGGTTCGGCGGCTCCCCGCTCAACGGCATGTCGCATGGTGCGTCGGGTTTTGCCTATGCGCTGGCCTCGTTGGCGGCGGCAAGCGGCCGCGAGCAATTTGCCGACGCCGCGGCGGAGTGCATCGCATTCGAAGATCAAACCTATGATCCGGCGCGGCACAACTGGCCCGACTTGCGCGTGGCCGGCCAAGCCGCTTGGCCATGTCAATGGTGCCACGGCGCGCCCGGCATCGGGTTGGCGCGGCTCGCCACCGGCCGTCGCATTGGCCGCAATGCCGCGCTCGGCGCCAAGCTCGGCGGCGCGCGTGCCGCAACCGACATCGCCAATGCTGTCGAGAGCGTGAAGCAAGCGTGGCCCGGCCAACTCGATACTTTATGTTGCGGCACGCTTGGTGGAATCGAATTTCTTTGCGAGGCGGCAGACCGAGCGGGCGCATTCAACGATCTTGCGGCGCGGCGACTGGCGGCCGTTCTCGCTAACGCAGCGGCAAACGGCGATTACCGCTGGAACAGCGGCAAGCGGCAATTCAACTTGGGTTTGTTTCGAGGTCTTGCCGGGGTGGGCTACACAGCGTTGCGGCGGATCGATCGATCCCTGCCCAATGTGCTGGTCTGGGAATAGATCAGGGGCTCGGGCCGCGCTGATTGCGATTCTTTCGCGCTAAAATTATTCGCCGTCCATGCTTTTCAGCACGCCTTCGACGCGAATGGCGCGGCCGCATTGCCTGCATTCGAACGCTTGCGCCTCCGACAGCCTCATGAAACCGCCGCAACTTGGGCACGGCACAAGCTGGTCGGTACTGATAGCGGCAACGCGTACTGCCTTGGATTTGCGGCCAGAACGCAATCGGGGGCCTAGCTGTCGCAGCGCCGGCATGGGCGAATGCTCCCTAATCGGGGCCGAACGCTCTAAAAGCGCAAACGTGGGAGATTCGTGGCCCCAGATAATACGTGCCCCGGCGGGGTTCCAGGGAATGTGATATTCAACACAAAATTGCGTTTTTGAACGATTTAACCAGAGATATCGGGGCGGAACGGCCCGCACTCACTCCACCACCAGAACGCCGCGCGTCTCTTGGTGAAAGTCGTCGAAGAATTCATAGCGCCCGGGCGCCAGCGCCCTCACATTGACGACGCCCTCACTGCCGGGCGCGATGACCTTTTCCACGCGCAGCGCAACGCTCTCGAATTCCATTGGTGCGGTATCGAGATTTTTCACTCTGATGCTGATTGGGCGATTGGCCGGCGCGCTGATTTGGCTCGGCTGGAAGCGATGGTCCTTGACTGAGATCCCAACGCTGGCGCTCTGCTGCGTGTTGCCGCGCTCGCTCGCAAAGAGCGCGGCGATGCCGAGCAGTGTGACCGCCAAGAACGCCCGCACCGGCCGCACCGCGCGGCACGGAAAAACCTTCATTTGCACGAAATCCTCCTGATCAATCGAGCCGCTGCTTCAGAACTCGAATTCGAGCAATAGTCGCGCGCGCTGTCGGGAAAAATCTGTCAAATCGAGTGTAGCGCTAACACCGGGCTCGTGGCCGGCAATCTGCGCTTCCCATGCCGCGCTCATGAGCACCTTAGGCGCAATCTTCCAATAGAAAGTCGGACCGAGATAAACGACGTCGCCTGTAAATGAATTGAACGCCGCGCCGTCATAATGGCGCAAGTACCAAAGATCGGCGCCAATCGCGACATTGGGCACGATCTGATACGCAAGCGCCGATGAGATACCGAAAGTCGATTCGTTCTCCCACTGGCCCAGGTCGGCACGGGTGGTCTCGGGCTCGTAAAGCAGATTGAAGCCCCAGAACAGACGATTCTTGATGAGTTCGGCATCCGCTTCTAGCTTGGCTTCCAGGCCGTAGTTCACGACTTTCACGCCGCTTGTCTCGTCACGGCTGTGAAATTCCGGTTCGAGCGACAGCGTGACAGCGATTGGCGAAGGATTGCGATCAATCAAGACCGAGCGAAACTCGGCTTCGAAGCCATTAATTGCCACCATGTTGCGGTCGTCGAGACCCGGAACGCCGCGGATGTTGTAGTAGGAGACGGTCGGACCAAATATGATCTGCATGTATTGCGTTGGTGTAAACTCATATTCAAGCGTGGTTTGGCTGACGCCGTAATGTCCGCCGCCCCCCTTGCCAAAGTTTGCTTCTGTTTCCGGTTCGAATGCCTTCTCCCCTTCGATACCGGTCGATGATCCGACGGTGAAATTCCCGAAAATGTATTTGGTCTCCACTTCGTGGAATGCACCGGCGTCTTGCGCTTGAGCGGCAAATGTCGAAACGAAAATTATCGCAGCTGTGGTTGCCAAAGCAGTAAACAGCGTCCCAACCGCAGGGCGACAATGAACCCACATCGTGATGCTTTATTTGTTTATCGAAAGCACCACGCCCGAGCTTTATTTGTTTGTCAAGAAAACTCCGCGTCTCACGCAAAGATTGGAGCGGTTCTAGTCCACAGCTTTTCATTATTCCAAAGTAATTCAGTGTCGTGAACAAAGGTTTCACCTCGCTTGCTTCGTCGACGGCGAGATGGACGATAAAGGTTGAATTGAATTTGGTTTATGCGAATCGAGGAAGAGCGAGCGGAATCGGATCTTCCGCTCGCTTTAGCTTTCATCAAATTGATGAGGCAGGGTTATTTGGTGGAATTGATCATTCTGTTGCCGGAGGAATGGAGTTTGCCATTCGTCCTGGTATGGGCGCCGGTGCCGCCGACCGTAGAATTATAAAGACCGTTCGGACTGTGGTGCGCACTCTTGCCAGCATTGAGCCTGGCATTCGCATCGGAGTGCTTATCGCCGTTGACTCCGGCGCCAGCGTGGGCGCCTGATGAGCCGATATTGGAGTTTACGCTTCCGTTGACGCTCTGCGCTGAAGCCGCTGATGCCAACCCGATAGCCAGGCCGGCAGCGAAGCCGAGTATGACGAGTTTCTTCATATTGGTCTCCCAGTTTCGGACACCGGAAGCAACCGCATCGGCCGACATATCGTTCCCGCGAAAAAGCGAATAAGCAGCGGAAACCCCCGCAGAAGTTTGCGATTAGCGCGGCGCTATGGGGACTGTACGCCCGTGCCCCTATCGTTCGCGCTCTTCAACCGACGAAATCAACCACGGTCCCGCGGTGCACCATGCCGGCGAGATCGAGCGCGTCCCAATTAGTCAGCCGGATGCAGCCATGCGATTCGGTCTTGCCGATCTTCTCCGGCGACGGCGTGCCATGAATGCCGTAGCTCGGCGCACTCAGATCGATCCAGACGACGCCGACCGGGTTCTTCGGTCCCGGTCGGATCGTAATTTTGTGCTGGGCCTTCACGCCTTTGAAGCCAAAACGCGGGTCGTAGTGATAGGTCGGGTTGTGCGCGACGCTCTTGACCTTGAACACTCCGCTTGGTGCGGGCTTTTCGGTGCTGCCGATTGAGGCGGGGTAAAACGCCATCAGATTACCGTCGGCATCGAATGCGGAGAGCGTACGCGCGTTCTTGTCGATGACGAGCTTGGCGACCCGCGTGTGCCGCGGCTTCTGCGGCACATCGCTTACGACGATGCGCGTGCCGGCGCGTGCGAAATCCGCGCCCGGATTGAGCGTCGTCAAAAGCGCTTCCGACATGTGGAAACGTTCTGCCAATTCGTCCCGAGGGCCCGGGTAGCCAAGGGCGGGCAGCTTCGCCATGGCTTCGAAGTTCGCGGGTATATTTTTCGTGAACGGACCTTTGACGTCGGCTTCCGTGATCGCGTAGTCCGCCATGATCGGGTGTTCCGATGTGGCAGCAAGGGCACTGAAGGTGTCAGCGTCGAGGGTGCCGGTCGAATCGAGCCCGCTCTGGCGCTGAAACGCCGCCAGGGCTTTTCGGTAATTGTCGCCGTCGCGACCGTCGATCACGCCAGGCGAAAAGCCAGCGCGGTCGAGCAAGACTTCGGCTTTCACAATAAGGGCCGTATTGGCCTTCTGACCTTCCCCGAATTGGGCCTGTTCGATCGCCGCAGCGGTGAGTGGCTGCCGCGCCTCGTGACGAGAATGATGCGGCGTGGCGCCGATGCAAAGGGCGGCGCAAACCAAGAGCCCGTACAAGCGCATGTTCATGCGTTAAAAAACGCAATTCGATGCCGGTCAGTTCCTAAAATGCGCGGCGGTGCGTTCCTGAAGACAGCTTTATCGGGGAGGCGGTCCGTAAAATGCGATCGCGCCCGAGCGCAAAGATCGCGATGTCATGGGGAGGGTCCCCACACTATTCCGGTTTTTCGTCCTCGCTTTCGGCTTTGTCCTGCTCAGCGAGCTTGGCCCAGGTTTGGGCCATTTCGATTAGCAGCGCCTTGTTAGTTTTATCCGTGGCTTCGCGGGCCAAGCGCAGGCATTCGGCTGCGCGCCTTTGATGGTCCTGGAATTTGGTCACGGAACCCTCCCGCTGCGCAGCAACGCGGAAGATTGCGGTTCGGTTCCTTCCAATTGCGAATGTGGACAAGTGGACCTTGTGTTCCGACGCTATTGGTCAAAATCACATGGAATGCGTATCCTTATCGGGTACAGGGTGGTTTGGGACGGTAAAACATGCTGTGCGGGACGCGACGTTGCGTTGCCTTGCTGGCTGTGGTGTTCGTGATCGCCATGATCGCGGCCGCGCCGGCGGCAATGAGCAAGACAGCACCTGCGCTCGCAACCGAGCGAATACTCGATGATAGCGGCGGCCGCATCGGCAGTTATTTGACGAGATACGAGGCGCTCCGGAAATCCGGCCAGCGCGTCGCGATCGACGGTACCTGCGCGTCAGCATGCACGCTGCTGCTGGGCGTGATCCCGCACAATCGCATCTGCGTGACGCCACGCGCGGTGCTCGCCTTCCATGCCGCCTGGGACCCCAGCCTGACGGGCGCTCAGACCAACAAACCAGGGACAAATTATTTGTGGTCGCGCTATCCGACCGACGTGCGCCGGTGGATCTTGCGGCACGGTGGATTGCGGTCGCAGACTATTTATCTGGGCGGGCGTGAACTGGCGGCGATGTTTCCGAGCTGCCGCTAACAGCGGCCGGACTTTCTATTGCGCGTTGGCTGCGCCGCACGTTGCGACGACGACCGCTGTGAAGACATCGAACGACTGCAAGTTGACAAGACACCGGGTGGCCGGATCCGGAGTGATGCTCAGTGTTTGCCCCGCCGCCACGCTTTGCGACTTGCCGTTGATGTTGAGCAATACGCTATCGTTGGCGGGCGGACCGATCATGCCGACCGTCAAGTGTCCGTCAGCGAGGATTAGCGTTTGATTAGGACTAATATTGTAGGTGTGCGCGGAAGGCATGATCGCGTCCAGTGCGGCTTGCGTTTTAGTCAGCTTGTCTTGCAGCGCCGTAAGCTGCTGGCTTTTGGAGTCGATGTCTCTTTTCTGCTTCTGGCTTTCCGCGCGTAGCTGCTCGATCTGGGCTTCGCGGTCGGCCAGGTCGATGGAGGACAGATACCGCCCGTAGAGATGTCCTCCGATCAGAGTGCCGGCAATGATTATGATCACGACGAGAATCGTCGTAGCGCGGTGCTCGGCGGCAAAGCGGCGCCACCGCGAACCGTTGGGACTGCGGCCCGATTGCGTCCGTTCAAGCACCGCATCCCCCTCTATTGTTTGGGTTTAGTTCCAGGCGATATCAAATCCGCTCCCGCGCGCAAAGCGCCGGAAATTCCCGAAAGCAGCGGGCGGACGCCCGGAATGTCCAGCGCATTCGCCGATGACGCCGTTTTTTCTGGCTGGGCCAGGATGACAGGACCGGCATTTGCGGTTTCGTCCGGAGCAACCGGCGTTGCTGCACCGGAGGTGCCAGGCGGGAGCTTGCTTGGCAACGCGCCAGGGCTGCCCGGAGTCGCGCCGGGCGCGGTCGACGTGTTCGGCGGCGCATTGCTATTCGGCGTCGGCGGCGCCGCGTTGCCGGACGGGCTCGATGAAGAAGCCCCCGATGACGAAGTCTCCGAAGACGAGGCTCCCGAACCTGGCGGCGCCGTGGTCGATGAAGCGCCGCTGCCGCCCGACTGCGGGGCCGCGCCCGACGGATTGGGCTCGGCGTTGAGAATGATCGGCAAGCCATCCTTGCCCGAGCCGATGACCACGACTTTCGCGTTGGGCGATTGCGCCAGTAAAAGCGTGGCTTCGATGCCGCGCCAGCGCAAATAGGATTCGGAAATGCCCTGGGTGACCGTTTTCTGAAAAGCAGCGATGCCGTCGGCCTCGATCTGCTTACGTTTGGATTCTTCGGCCTCGCGTTGGACGCGGAATTTGTATTCCTGAATCATGTAATATTGCTCGGTCTGCCGATTGATCGCCGCCACGATATCCGGCGGCAGCTCGATCGACAGCACAAGAGTGTCGAGGATCTGAATCGCGTCCTGGAGAAAATCGTTGTAGTGCTTCGGGTCCGGTTGCTCCATCGCTTCCGGCTGCACCAGCTTGTTAAGGTTCGCAGCCAAGCTCCTTTGCGTGGCGTCGCGAATTTGTTTCTGGATCTGTTCCCGCGAAGTGTAGACCGCTTCCGCGGTATATTGCGAAATGACCTGCCGCGCTTGGCTGCCGATTTCCGGATTGACGACGGAAGTCAAATAATCCGGACCGATAAATTTGTGCAGCACCGCGACCGAATTGTGTAACAGCTGATAGCGAACGCTGATCTGCGCTTTGACGTTCACGCCATCCTTTGAAATCGCATTGTAGGTCTGTTGCGTGGATTGTAGCCGCAAATTGTAAAGGTAGAGCTTATCCCACGGCCAAATAATGTGGAGGCCTTCTTCACGCAATTCGCGCGGATCGAGCACGGTGCCGCGGCCGACCCAGCACCAGCAGTACATATCGAGCCCATTGAATCGCTTCCACAGCACGCCGACAAAGCCGCTCGGCACGGTGATGACCACGTAGGGCCAGAGCACGACTGCGATCAGCAATCCGAGCACGACAATGAACGAAACGCCGGGCAGATGCCGCAGCAGAAAGCGCCGCCAGCCTCGCTTTTGCGGCGGGGGCGCCAGGTCATCGATGGTTTCCGGATAGCTTGCCATCACCCTAACTCCGCCCCGGCCCTATCATCCACCCATTGCACGCTGTTCGACAATACGGCCGTAATCCATCTTGATACGGCGCGCCGGCAGGTGCAGCTCGTCGAGATAGCGGTCATCATGGGTGATGACCACGATGGTCGCGCCGGCGCGCATCATGTCCGGCAGCAGCTCGTCGTAGAATTTGAGGCGGAATTCAGGATCCTGCTCGGCGGTCCATTCGTCGAGCAGCACGATCGGCCGCTTTTCCAGAAGGCTGACGATCAGCGCCAGGCGCCGGCGCTGGCCGCCGGAAAGATCGAGCGTGCGAAACTCGCCATTGTTGAGCGAAGTCTTGTCGGCAAGGCGAAATTGCATCAGCAGCCGATTGACATCGGACGGATCGGCGTCCGCTATCCCATACAGCCGCTGAAACAAATGATAGTCGAAGAAAATCGCCGACATTAGTCCGCGATACTCATCGCGATTGGCGTCGGTGACCGGTCGGCCGTCAAGCAGGACTTCGCCGGAATCCGGCGGATAAAGCCCCGATAGCACGCGAAGAAAAGTCGATTTGCCGGAGCCGTTGCCGCCGGTGATGAAAACAAGCTCGCCGCGCTGCAAGGCGAAATCGATCGGCCCGATTTTGAAAACGGTGTCGGAGAACTTGTCGATATAGCGGAATTCGATATTGCGCATTTCGATTTGCTCGAAGCGCTTCGGCGCGGTGATGGCGCGCCGCTCCTCCTGAACAAGCGTCTTCTCCAGCGCCTCCTCCAGCCGATCGATCCGGCCGGCTGCGGCATTGGCATTGAGCAAAATCGGAATCGATTGGACGAGTCCGAAACAAGCGCCGACCACGAACAGGAGTGCAGTCGTCGTTTTCGCGATCGATGCGCCGCCGAGCGTGTCGCTTAGATTTGGCGCCACAAACACCACCGCGCCGAGCAGGATGTACATCGAGATCTGCGAGGTCACAATCATCCTGAAGGTTTCGGCCTGAGTGCGAATTTTGATGTTGGCGGCGGTCTTCGACACCTCCAATGCGTCATTGAACAGATCGTCACTGCGCGCGGCATTGAGCCTGACTTCCTTGAAGCCGTCGAGGAAGTCGGTCAGCCGGTCGAACAGCCGGCGCTCCCAGGCGGCCGATTCGCCCTTCTGCGCGGCCAGTTGCCGGTTTTTGTAGTGGAAGATCATGGCCGCGCCCGACACGATCACGAGTGTCAGCAGAAATGCGACGATCGACAAATAGGCAACGTAAAGCCCGACGAACAAGATCAACACTGCGCCTTGCACGGTGAAGCAGAGCATGTTGCTTGCCTGCGTCAATATCGCGGTGTCGCTGGTGATGGAGGCAACGATCCGCGCCCGACCGATCTTTTCGATCTCGAGGAGCTCCGAGCGTCTGATCAGGTCCATTAGCCGCAAGCGCAGCTTATG
>JBPYFG010000244.1:0-2814 GCA_051986365.1 Xanthobacteraceae bacterium | reverse complement strand
CGGGGCCTGGCGCAGCCATTTGCGGCGCGCCTATTTTGAAAACGAAGAACCCCGGGCGGAGGTTCAATATCCCGGTGCGTGTCACAGGTGGTGGTCGGGCATTTGCGCACCAGGCCGCTGCGCAATCAGAGTCATCGATTTGCCGTTTCTTGCCCTTGGCGCCACGCGTTCATTTGGCACATTGAAAATGAAATTTCTGCAACGTTGCCATGGACGTTGCCATGGCCTGTTCCGATCACATTCTTGTGATTAAATTCGAATAAGCTAATGAATAAACGAAACTATCTGACATAAATATAGTGAGATTACCAGCCGTTAGCAGACCGGTTGCGGGCAGAAAAGAGGCGCTTTACGGCTCATTGCCATCGGTTGCGGCAGCACTGACCCATCCTTATAGTGCACCGCCGCGCTGTACTGGTCGGCGCATTTCAACGTTGGCAGCATGCTCAGAGGTATTCGCAAAGCCTCCGAAAATTGGCTTGGCCGCGGCCTCATGGCCGCAGTCATGGCGTTGCTGGCGGGCAGCTTCGCCATCTGGGGCATCAACGATATTTTTCGCGGCTTTGGCCGCGCCGCACTTGCCAAGATCGGCGATACCGAAATCCCGATCGATCGTTTCAGGCAAAATTACCAGGATCGGCTGCAGCAGATTAGCCGCGAACTTGGACGGCCGTTACCGGCCGACCGCGCCAATGCGCTCGGGCTCGACCGGCAAGTGCTTGGCGAGATGATTGCGCAGGCCGGACTAGATCAACGCGCGCGCCAGATGGGTCTTGGTCTTTCCGACGCCGACATCGCGCGGCGTATTACCTCCGATCCGAAGTTACAAACCACCGACGGCCATTTTGATCGCGCCAAATTTGAACTGATCTTGCGCAATATAGGCTATTCCGAGCAGCGGTTTGTCGCCGAACAACGGCAGGAAATCTTGCGCCGGCAAATTCTGGGCAGCGTCTCTGGCGATCTCGCAGCCCCTAAAGCTTGGCTTGATGCAGTCAACCAGTTTGAAAATCAAAAGCGTAGCATTGAATATATCGCGCTCGGCCCGACGCAAGCCGGCGACATCCCACGCCCGACCGACGAAGAGCTGAAGAAATATTTTGACGAGCGCAAGATCCTGTTCCGTGCCCCGGAATACCGCAAGATCGCAATTGTCACGGTCACCCCGGCAGAGCTGGCGAAATGGATGGAAGTTTCTGACGACGATATCAAACAGGCTTACGATCGGAAGCGGCCCAGCTTTACCACACCGGAGCGACGGCACGTCGAGCAGATTGTGTTTCCGACATTGGCCGATGCGCAAGCCGCCGCCGACCGTATCAAAAATGGGGCGCATTTCAGCGAGATCGCAAACGAGCGCGGCTTGAAGGACCAGGACATCGACTTGGGCACGATTCCGAAATCACGCACCGTCGAGCCGGCGGTCGCCGATGCGGCCTTCGCCCTGCAGCAAGGCGAAGTCAGCGCGCCGATACAGACACGGTTCGGAGCCGCGCTCGTCACGGTGTTGCAGATCGTCCCTGAAACGACGCAATCCCTTGCCGAAGCCACGCCGCAGCTTCGCTCGGACCTTGCGCTCGAACGCGCCAAGTCCCAGGTGCGAAGCTTACACGACAAGATTGAGGACGATCGAGCCGGCGGCAGCACAATTGAAGAAGCCGCGGCCAAGCTGAAGCTGCCGGTGACCACTTACGAAATGGACCGGTCCGGGCGTGATCCAGACGGCAAATCGCCTCTCAATATCTCCCACGGCGCCGATGTCGTTAAAGCCGCATTTGCCTCCGACGTCGGCGTCGACAACGATCCGATCGATGCCGACGGCGGCTATATTTGGTACGACGTCGCCGCGATCGCACCGGCGCGCGAGCGCAAGCTTGACGAAGTCAAGGCGGAGGTCGAACAGCGCTGGCAGGACGACGAAGTGGCGTCGCGATTGAAAACCAAAGCTGCCGAGATGATCGGCAAGCTCAATGGCGGCGAACAGCTCTCCGCGTTAGCTTCTGCCTATGGCGCAAAGGTTCAGACGGCAAAGAACATCAAGCGCGGCACCGCGAGCGACGGCATTCCGGCCCGGATGGCGGACGCCGTCTTTCAGACCGCAAAAGACGCATACGGTAGCGCGGCCGGCGACACGCCATCGCAATGGTTCGTGTTTCGCGTGCTTGAAGTGAACACGCCGGCGCTCGATGCAAATTCGCCCGACCACGAACGCATGGCGCAGGCCGTGCAAGGGGAACTCTCGGCCGATCTGATCGGCCAATACGTTGCCCGGCTCGAAGACGACCTCGGCGCCTCGGTAAACGCTGCAGTGCTGGCGCAAGCGACAGGCAACGGCCCGCCGGACACCAACTAGATGCAGTTCGAGCCCTCGGCCGAATTGTTCGCAGCGCGGTATGCAGCGGGCGAACCGCAGGTGGTATCGACCACGCTGGTCGCGGATCTGGAAACGCCGGTTTCGGCGTTTCTCAAGATCGCCGGCTCACGGCCTCCGAGTTTTCTTTTGGAGTCAGTCGAAGACGGCGCTGTCCGCGGGCGTTACTCGATTATCGGCCTGGAGCCGGATGTCATATTCCGCATTAATGGTCGCCGGGCGGCGATCAATCGGCTCGCACAGACCGAACCCGAGGTCTTCACGTCCCTCGACGACGCGCCGCTCCTTGCGCTGCGAAGCTTCCTTGCCGAAAGCCGCATCGCCCTTCCGGACGGCCTGCCGCCTATGGCGGCCGGCGTGTTCGGCTATCTCGGCTACGACATCGTTCGCCTGATTGAAGACCTGCCGCCTCCTCGCAATGATCGGATCGGCATTGCGGACGC
>JBPYFG010000243.1:0-2446 GCA_051986365.1 Xanthobacteraceae bacterium | reverse complement strand
AGTTCGAGCAGCTGCGGCGACAGCATCGCGTGGCGGTCCTTGCCCCCTTGCCGCGCTCGACGCGCAGCAGCATGCGCTCGGAATCGATATCGCCGACCTTGAGCGCGACCACTTCCGACACGCGCAGACCGGCGCCGTAGGCGGTGGCGAACGCCGGCTTGTACTTCGGCTCTGTCGCCGCGCGCAGCAGCAGCGTCACTTCCTCGACGCTGAGCACCGCCGGTATCCGCCGCGGATACGGCACAACGGTGAGCCGGCGCGCCAGGTCCGGCCGGTCGAGCGTCACCGTGAAGAAGAAGCGCAGGGCCGAGACCGCGCCGTTGATGCTCGGCGGCTGCATGCCGCTCTGCGTCTGGTGCAGTTGGAAGAGGCGCAGTTCTTCCGCCGTTGGCGTGTCTGGCGACCGGCCGATAAAGGCTGCAAATGCCCGCACGTGTCGCACATAGTCGTGGCGCGTGTCCTCCTTGAAGCCGCGCACGGTCATGTCTTCAATCATGCGCGCCCGCAGTGGGCTGACAGTTCGAGGTGAGGTATCGGAGGTCATCGGAACTCTTCTCCCGAGCTGAAGGTTGTTGGACCTTCGATGCTCGGGATCGGGTGCCCCGTCCGTCACGCGCTACCGCGTGTCACCTCGATAAAATGTACCAACCGTGAGCTGCGCTCCCCTCCCGCGCGAGCGGGTTCGTTCCTCGGCGCATCCTGGCCGTTGCCTCGCGTTCCGGCGAAGGTCCGTTGACTGAACCGAAAACGGCCGCTCGACCTGGGCGGTAGGAACTGCTCTTCATGTAAAGGGTTTTCGGACGCCTGCCAGTCAGTGGCGTGACGAGATGCTCGGAGGCAGACGTCCGAAAAGCCTCAGGGGAGGAAACCGCGGAGGGAGTTTGCGCCGGCAGTGGTGTCGGTCTATGGAGATTTAGCCTGTGTATGCCCCGATCTTTGGATATCGAACGGGGATCACGGCCGAGTAATCATCGTGGCGTTGGCTTTTGGTCGCCGCGTGCAGGATCGGAACGGTGGTCTTGTAGTGAGCGATCTCTGTTTTGGCGGTCGACGGCGGGACTGACAGTTGCGATTGGCGGAGGGCAGGCGTCGCCGATGAGACATCGGCGTGAAACTGGCGCGGCAATGTGGGATGGCGGCAGGAGCGTGCTGGTCATGAGCTGTCGAAGGTGATTGCTGGAATGGGCCACAGTCGCGGCTGGCAGCCGGGTCCGAAGGTCTCGACGATGACCATGCGCCCGCCGCAGCAAGGACAAATATTCCACTCTTCGTGTTCATGACTACCGTCGGCGCGATCGGCGTCAGCGCCCCAGCGAGCTGGGTCTGGTGCGCCGAGCAGCCGGCGAGCCAATGCAATGCTGTTGGCCCGGTTGCCATTGGCGAAGAGGCCGTAGTGACGGATGCGGTGAAATCCGTCGGGCAGGACGTGGATCAGAAAGCGGCGGATGAACTCGTCGGCGTCGAGCGTCATCAGCTTGTAGCGGGCATCGGCCTTGGCCCGGTAATCCTTCCATTTGAACGTCACGCGCTGGCCATCAAAGGCGACGAGCCGGCTGTTCGCAATAGCAACCCGGTGGGTGTAGCGGGACAGGTAGGCAAGGACAGCGTCGGGTCCGCCAAAAGACCGCTTGGCATAGACCACCCATTCGACCTTTCGCAGTGCGGCAACGTAGGCTTTGAAGCGTGCTGGCTTGGCCAGGGCGGCCTGGTCGCCGAAGAACTCCAGGCGCCCGACTTGGTAAGCGGCGGTCAGCCTCTCCAGGAACAGACGGCGGAACAAGCGTGAGAGCACCCCGACGGACAGAAAGAAGCGGGGTCGGCAGGCAATCCAGTGCTGGCCGTCGGGCGACAAGCCGCCACCCGGTACGATGATATGAGCGTGCGGATGGTGGGTCAGGGGTGATCCCCAGGTGTGCAGCACGGCAGTGAGCCCGATGCGGGCACCGAGGTGCTTTGGGTCGGCCGCGATCGTGATCAGCGTTTCGGCAGCGATCTTGAGCAACAGGTCATAGACGACCGCCTTGTTGTGATAGGCGATCTCGGCGATCGGTCCCGGCAGGGTGAAGACGACATGGAAATAGGGCACGGGCAGCAGTTCGGCCTGGCGGTCGGCCAGCCACTCCTTGGCCGCCATAGCCTGGCACTTGGGGCAGTGCCGGTTCCGGCAGGAATTGTAGGAGATGCGCCGGTGGGCGCAGTCCTCGCAGCGTTCGACATGACCGCCCAGCGCCGCCGTTCGGCAGCGCTCGATCGCCGACATAACCTTCAGTTGGCCGAGGCTCACATGGCCGGCATGGGACGCACGCCAAGCCGGTCCGCGGCGGCGGAAGATGTCCGCCACCTCGACCGCCGGCCGTGACAACGGCGGCGCGTCAGCCGGGCATCTTCAGCAGCAGGTCGAGCGGGCTCGTCACCTCGCCGATCGCGCTGACGGCGACGCGGGTAT
>JBPYFG010000242.1:0-3705 GCA_051986365.1 Xanthobacteraceae bacterium | reverse complement strand
AGCCGCGTCGTGCCGGCTTGCGATTATCCGGAAGCGCTTGACCGCATCATCGCCAATTTCCGCACCAAGGAATTCCGCTTCTGGAACTCGGAACTGCGCATCGTCGGATTTGAGAATATCCGCGAGCTCGATTTTCTGCCCTGGGCCGCACAAGCCATTCCGCGCCGCTTCTGCAGCGGGATCGCGGTCATCAATGACGGTGGCCGGCACACGATTTATTATTCGATCGCCGAGGATACCGGCATGATCGGCATGGACTGGGGCGTCAATTTCTGTGTCGCTGGGCTTGATCGTGACTGGGCTTATAATCCCAGTTGCCGGGCGGCGGGGCCGTAACGCCTTATTGCATGATCCGAAAAAGTGGCCGAAAAAGTGGATTCCGATTTTCCGAAAAGATCATGCTCAAACAAGAAGCTAAAGCGAAATAGTGATTCAACTTAAAAAATTTTTCTTTAATCGCGCAAGGCTTCGAGCACGCAATCGCGTAACAACATCGGATCGCGGGCGCCGCGTTGGGCGAACTCGATCACCTTTTCCGCCACCACGTTCGTCTCGCGCTGATCGGTGTCGCTGAGCCCCAGCGTTTGGCATACGTCGGCATAGACGCGTGTCATGCTGACGATCGCCTCCGGCTCGAAGGGCTCGTTCTTGAATAGGCGGTAAACGGCCATACGCCGTGCCTCCCGTGTGCAAGCCTCAAGCTAGGCGTCGAACGCGATGGTTTCCAGCCGTCTTGCGGTTTCCACTGCAACAATCCCCATTGTCCCCGAGCATGGTGGCACTGCCGTGAACAGGGTGAAAAATTTTGTTCTTGATTTGTTCCAAGCCGTCGTCTAGGGTCTTTGGCGTTTGTCGAACGCGTACAAGGGGGGTGGTCATGACCAGGGTAGTGTTGCGTGTGGCGTTGCTTGCGTTGTTGCTCACCCCCCAAGCGGCGACAGCGCAGGATCCGCGGCAGAACGCACCGGGCGAGTTCGATTTTTACGTTCTGTCCCTGTCCTGGTCGCCATCCTTCTGCGCCGGCGCTGCTGAGCGGGGCGCCCGCAACGCCAATGTGCAATGCGGGCCGCGACCCTATTCTTTCGTCGTTCATGGGCTGTGGCCGCAATATGACAACGGCTTTCCGGAATATTGCCAAATTCCAGCTCCGCGGCTTGATCGCGGCGTGGTCTCCTCCATGCTCGATCTGATGCCGGCGCCGCGGCTGATTTTCAACGAGTGGGATCGCCACGGTACCTGTTCCGGCCAATCGCCACGGGCTTATTTCGACACCGTGCGCAAGGCGCGGGCCGTGGTGAAAATCCCGACCGAATTTACCGATCTCAAGGAGCCGCTCAGCGTAACCCCGCATGCTGTCGAAGAGGCTTTCATCAAAGCCAATCCCGGACTATCGGCGAGCGCGATGGCGGTCGGCTGCGATGCCAAGCGTTTAACTGAGGTACGGCTTTGCCTTTCCAAGGATCTCCAATTCCGCGATTGTGTGGAGATTGCCAAGCGCAGCTGCAGCAGGGAGCAGCTGACTATGCCGCCGATGCGCGGCAGCTGAGGGAACGCGCGGCCCTTGGTTACGTCGAACTCAGTCTAAGTCCGGCCTGGTCGGAGTGCGGCGTGACATGAACTATCAGCACGCGTTTCACGCCGGCAACTTTGCCGATGTCCACAAGCATATCGTGCTAACGCGTGTTCTCGACTATTTGCGGCAAAAACCGGCGGCATTTCGCGTCATCGACACCCATGCTGGCGCCGGCCGCTACGATCTTTTCGGGCCGCAAGCCGCGCGATCGAGTGAATGGCGGGACGGAATCGGCCGCCTGTTCGCGATGCCGCGGTCCGGCGCAGCCGAAATTGATGCGGCGCAAGCTCTTATCGCGCCTTACCTCGCCATCGTCGCGGCGCTCAATCCAGGCGGGACGCTGCGGCTCTACCCCGGATCGCCGCTGCTCGTCAAAGCGCTATTGCGCCGACAGGACCGGCTTATCGCTTGTGAGCTCGAACCGAGCGCGGCCGCTTCGCTGAAAGCGGTTCTGCGCGGCGATGCCCGCGCCAGGGCGCTCGCCTTCGACGGCTGGATGGCGCTTTTTGCCAATATCCCACCCAAAGAACGCCGCGGCCTGATTGTGATCGACCCGCCCTACGAGGAGAGCAGCGACTTCGCCCGTCTTTCCGAGACCCTGGCGCAGGCGCATCGCAAGTGGGCCAACGGGGTCTACTTATCGTGGTACCCGATCAAAGCGCGTGAGGCGCCTGATGCACTGGCCCGGCGGCTGCGCCGGTTGTCAGTGCCCAAAATCTTGCGCTGCGAATTAACGATCGCGCCGCCACGCGCCGACGGCGCGCTCGCTGGCTCCGGGCTGATCATCGTCAATCCGCCCTTTCCCCTGGAGCGCGAATTGCGGGTTATTCTTCCCGTACTCACACGACTGCTTGCGCCGATGGGCGCTAACCGCCTCGATTGGCTATCTGGAGAATGACCTGCTCCAGGTTCGTTTCGCCTTCGTTTTCGCCTGCTGGAGTTGATCAAAGATAGGGTTTTGCCCCTCCTTTCACGGAGTCTTTCAAGGGGTGAAACTGCGAAAAACCCTGCTACTGCCCACTTTTCGACACGTTCGAATTAGTTTAGCCTTCCTCAACTGGCTTAGACGTTCCGCCTCCTGTGGGGGGCCGGCGGAGTGGCTGAGGCCGTCGGGGCTTGAGCTCTTTGCTCGTGTGGATGTCCAGCCTAGCCGTCACGCCTTTGACGGCAGCGGCGACGTGAGCGCGGGAAGGAGTTACGCAATGGCAATGACCGGCACGGTCAAATTTTTCAACGGCGAGCGTGGCTACGGCTTCATCAAGCCCGACGATGGCGGCCGCGACGTGTTCGTCCATATAACTGCCGTTGAACGCGCGGGGCTGAAGTCGCTGATGGAAGGCCAGCGCATCAGCTTCGAGGTCGAGCCCGACAAAAAGGGCAAAGGGCCAAAGGCCGTCAATCTCGTCGTCACCGGCTAGAACGATCTAAACGTTCCGCGTGAGGCCTTGCTGCGCAGGCCGTATTTGCGGTGCGCTGCAGTAAATCGTCGGACAACCGGGCAGGCTTACCAACTACGCCTAATGTGGTGCGGCAATGATGATTCTGCGTTCGTCTGCGGCGTCGCCGTTCGTGCGCAAGGTGCGGATCGCGATCGCGATTTTGGGTTTTGATAACGAGACAAGGATCGAGACCGCCGATACCAACGACCCTGCCGACCCGCTCCGCCGGCAAAATCCGCTCGGCAAAATTCCGGTACTGATTGCCGAAGACGGCACCGCCTATTATGACTCCGGCGTCATCCTCGAATTTCTTGACGAGCGCGCCGGTGGCGGCACGATCGTTCCGCGCGAGGCGCACGCGCGCCTCGCCGCGTTGCAGCTGCAAGCGCTGTGCGATGGCATTCTCGATGCTTCGATCCTCGCGGTGTACGAGGCGCGATGGCGCGCGGCCGAGCATCACGACCAAAAATGGCTCGATCATCAGGCCGGCAAAGTGAGGCGCGCGCTCGCTGTGCTGGAGTCGAGTCCGCCGGCGCTTGATGCTGCATCCGCCAGCTTACCCCATGTCGGACAGATCGCGTTGGCTTGCGCGCTCGGCTACCGCGATTTTCGTTTCGGTGGAAGCTGGCGGACCGATCATCCGCGCTTGGTCGGCTGGCTGGATGATTTTGCCGCGCGCGTGCCGGCCTTCGC
>JBPYFG010000241.1:0-2520 GCA_051986365.1 Xanthobacteraceae bacterium | reverse complement strand
GGTCTAAGCGGGTAACGCCCGACGTGACCGGGTCTCAGGAAGCGCGGGTCTGGAGCTGAGCCAAAGGTGGATACGTTCGCCTTGGCGAGTGCCGCGGCGGAGCGCCGAGAGGCGAGCGGTCCCCGCTGGGATCGCTGCCGCGCCCGCGCACGGTCCGATGGCAACATCGGCTCGTGTGGCGCGGCCATGGATGGATGCGCTTTCCGGCGCTCCGCCTCCCTTCGTTTTTCGGGGGAGGACGTTTCTTTGTTGCTTGGCATGGCTCGGGTTCGAAGTCGCGCCGCGAGAACGATCAATTAAGGAAGTGGCTGTTGGGAACAGATGGCCCGGCGCAAGCGATCATGAATTATTTCGCCTCCACGCTCACCCGTCCTCGAGCCTAACCCCCTCCGCCCGCCGCTGGCTTGCGATCATCGAGGTGCGTAACAGGAATTGCCGCGCGCGTTCGGGGTCGGCCCGCGCTCGCGCGCAGCTCGTCGAGATTGCGTTGCCGCACCGCCGGATCGCGCGCTTCCAGCCGTTTTTTGTTGGCGATCGATTGCTCCTGGACGAATTCGATCGCAACGGTGCGGCGCTGCAGATTGTAGAGATCGAGCAGGTGCTCCGGCGCGCCGTCGCGCATGATGCGAACAAGCTTATCGGAGAGGTTCACGGCGTCCTGGATGCCGCCGTTTAATCCCATGCCGCCGATCGGATTGTTGACATGTGCGGCGTCGCCGGCGAGCAGCACGCGGTTCTTGCGAAACGTTTCGGCGACGCGCTGATGCGTCACATAGAGATTGCGATGAATGATTTTATACAGCTTCGACGACGAAAAAAACGATTGCATTCGCGCCTGCACGCCGGCATCGCTCAATATCTCCTCTTCGCTCTGCGCCGGATCGGTCGGGTAGACCGTGCGCCACAGTCCGGGCGGGCCGTCGGCCGAGACCTTAAAGCAATTACACCACGCGCCGGGATCGGCGAAGTAGCTGCGAAAGCAATAGTCGCGCTCGGCATCGAAATCGAACGGCGTGGTGAGGACGATGAAGCGCTCCGGCCAGGTGAAGCCTTCAAATTTTATGCCGGAACGCCGCCGCACCGTGCTGCGCCCGCCGTCGGCGCCGATCAGATAGGCGCCGCTGTGTTGCGAGACAGTCCCCGACGGCCCGCGCACCTGCACCGTCACGGCGTCGGCGCCCTGCGCCACGTCGATCACTTCGCGATCGAACAGCACCTCGACATTCGGAAAAAGCGCCAACCGGTCCAGAACCAGCTTTGCGGTCTTGAACTGTTCGCATTGCACGACGAACGGATGCCGTGTGTCGTTTTTGAGAACGGCGTGATCGAATTGCGCGACCAGCTGTTGGCTCGGCCGGTCCCAGAACTGAAAGATCGGTGCGACCAGACCGACCCGCGCCATGTCGCCGACCAGCGCGTCATCCAACAGGTCGAGCGTTGCCGGATGCGTGGTCGCGGCCCGCGGGTCGGCTTGCAGTGAGCTGTTGTCGTCGAACAGGCGCACCGGCAGTCCATGACGGCCAATGAGCCAGGCGCAAAGCACGCCGACCGGTCCGCCGCCGGCGATCAGAATTCTGCGTTGATCTTCGGTCATGGATGCTGAATTAGCAAATCGACTTGTGAATGGCGAATAGCGAATGGCGAATGGATGTAGCCCGGATATCGCTTGGCGATATCCGGGAGAATGACTCTCATGGGCGCCGCTCGATCCGGGCTACGATCGGCGCTTTCTTGACAGGACCGGCAGGGAAAGCGAAGAACGCCACGCCATGGAAGGTGCGATGGAAGCTTCAGCAGGACGATCGATGGTGGGCGAACGAAAGCCGGTTGCGTTCGGCGATCTGCGCGGGTGGATAAAGGCGCTCGATGGCGCCGGCGAATTGCAGCGCATCAAAGCCGAGGTCGATTGGAATATCGAGCTTGGCACGATCGCGCGCTTGGCGCAGGGCGCAGGCACCGGGCCGGCGCTGTTGTTCGGCAATATTCGTGATTACGGCGCCAATGCCCGCTGCCGGCAAGTCTTTACCGGCGGGCTTTCCAGCGCGCGGCGCGTCGCCATGATGTTCGGGCTATCGACCGACACCCATCCGCGCGAACTGGTGCGGCTCGGCCGCTCCGTGCTGTCGCAAAGCCTGCCGCCGAACGTCGTCAAAACCGGCCCGGTGAAGGACAACATCGTCAAGGGCGGCGATATCGATCTCTACGAATTTCCGGTGCCGCAATGGAACCGAGCCGACGGCGGGCGCTACATCCTCACCTATGGCGGCGTCGTGACGAAAGATCCCGGCACCGGCGTGATGAATGTCGGCGTCTATCGCGGCATGATCGCCGGCAAGGACAAGATCCCGATCCTGATGGTGCGCGCGCAGCATATCGGCCACCACGTCACCGCCTGGCAGCAGGCCGGGCACAACGAAATGCCGATTGCAATGGCGATCGGCTGGGAGCCATCGCTCGATTTCATCGCCGGCTCGCCGGTGCCGAAGGGGCTGTGCGAATATGACGTGATCGGCGCCATTC
>JBPYFG010000240.1:0-3574 GCA_051986365.1 Xanthobacteraceae bacterium | reverse complement strand
TCGAGCCCGAGGCTGAAGACATCCTCAACGATCTGTTGCCCCGCAACGTCGCGGTGCAGATTTTCCGCGCGCTTTTGGAAAATGCCGCTTCGTTCTACGGCGCGCAAATGTCGGCGATGGACAATGCGACCCGCAATGCCGGCGACATGATCCGCCGCCAAACTCTGTTCTACAACCGCACGCGTCAGGCGATGATCACCAAGGAATTGATCGAGATCATTTCCGGCGCCGAAGCGCTGTGATTACAACCCTCACGTTGAAATAGGAACGAACTATGGCTCAATCCGTCGGACGCATCACCCAAGTCATCGGCCCGGTCGTTGACGTGCATTTCGAGCAGCATCTGCCGGCGATCCTCAATGCGCTGGAAACGGACAACCAGGGCCACCGTCTGGTGCTCGAAGTGGCCCAGCATCTCGGCGAGTCGACGGTGCGCGCCGTCGCCATGGATTCGAGCGATGGCCTGGTCCGTGGTCAGCAAGTGACCGATACCGGCCGGCCGATCGCGATTCCGGTCGGTCCCGGCACGCTCGGTCGCATCATGAATGTGATCGGCGAGCCGGTCGATGAGGCCGGTCCGATCAAAGGGGTCGAAACACGTCCGATCCACCAACCGACCCCGAGCTACACCGAACAATCGACCGAAGCGCAAATCCTGGTGACCGGAATCAAGGTAGTCGATCTCTTGGCGCCCTATGCCAGGGGCGGCAAGGTCGGGCTGTTCGGCGGCGCCGGCGTCGGCAAGACCGTGATCATTCAGGAGCTCATCAACAATATCGCCAAGGCGCACGGCGGCTACTCGGTGTTCGCTGGCGTCGGCGAGCGCACGCGCGAGGGCAACGACCTTTATCACGAGATGATCGAGTCCAAGGTCAACAAGGATCCCAAGGAAGGCTCGGTCGAAGGTTCAAAATGCGCGCTGGTCTACGGCCAGATGAATGAGCCGCCAGGGGCGCGCGCCCGGGTTGGGCTGACCGGGCTGACGGTCGCCGAATATTTCCGCGATCAGGGCCAGGACGTGCTGTTCTTCGTCGACAATATCTTCCGCTTCACTCAAGCGGGCTCGGAAGTCTCGGCGCTCCTTGGCCGTATTCCTTCCGCGGTCGGCTATCAGCCGACTTTGGCGACCGATATGGGCGCGCTGCAGGAGCGCATCACCACCACGACCAAGGGCTCCGTCACCTCGGTGCAGGCGATCTATGTGCCCGCCGACGATCTCACCGACCCGGCGCCCGCCACCTCGTTCGCCCATCTTGACGCGACGACCGTGCTGTCGCGGTCGATCGCGGAGAAGGGAATTTATCCCGCCGTCGATCCGCTCGACTCAACGTCGCGCATGTTGTCGCCGCTCATTGTCGGCGAAGAGCACTATCAAGTCGCGCGCCGCGTGCAGCAGATCTTGCAGCGTTACAAGGCGCTGCAAGACATCATCGCCATCCTTGGCATGGACGAATTATCGGAAGAGGACAAAATGACGGTGGCGCGCGCGCGCAAGATCGAGCGCTTCCTGTCTCAGCCGTTCCACGTCGCCGAGGTCTTCACCGGCTCGCCCGGCGTCTTTGTCGAGCTTGCCGACACCATCCGCGGTTTCCAGGGGCTCTGCGAAGGCAAATACGATCATCTGCCGGAGCAGGCCTTCTATATGGTCGGCACCATCGAGCAGGCGGTGGAGAAGGGCAAGAAACTCGCCGCAGCAGCGTAAAACGGCGCCTCGAAAGAGCAGGACGCAATGGCTGGACTACATTTCGAATTCGTCTCGCCGGAGACCGTTCTGTTCTCTGGTGATGTCGATCAGGTCGATCTGCCCGGCATCGAAGGCGATCTCGGCGTATTGCCCGGGCATGCGCCGATGGTCACGCTGCTGCGGCCCGGTATCGTGACCATCATCCGCGACGGCCAGCGCGAGCCAGTCGTCGTGGTCGGCGGTTTTGCCGAGATGGGGCCGGGCGGACTGACGGTGCTCGCCGACCGTGCCGGGTCGCGCGAGGATTTCGACCTCCAGGCGCTGGCAGACGACATCAGAGACGCCGAAGAAGACGTCGCCGACTGCACGGACGATGCGCAGCGCGACAAGCTCGCGCGCCGTCTCGACCAGATGCGCAGCCTGCAGGCGGCATTGGCGCAGTAACCTCACCGCTCAGCGCGATCCAGGACGAGCGGATTAGGCGGGACCGACGTAGTTGGCAAATTCCGCCACCACACGCTCGTAGACCGCGCGCTTGAACGGCACGATCAGGCGCGGAATCTCCTTAAGCGCCTCCCAGCGCCACGCGGCAAATTCCGCCTCGTGCGCGCCGTCCGGGTGTTCGACATCGATTTCGCTTTCCTGCCCGGTAAAGCGCATCGCAAACCATTTCTGGGTCTGGCCCCGATATTTGCCCTTCCAGGCCTGGCCGATCAGCTCGCCGGGAATGTCGTAGCGCAGCCACTCGGCGATTTCGCCGAGCCGCTCGACCGAGCGGATATTGGTCTCCTCGCGCAGCTCGCGCAGTGCGGCCCGCCACGGGTCCTCGCCGGGATCAATGCCGCCTTGCGGCATTTGCCAGGAATGTTGCAGGTCGACGTGCTCCGGCCCGTCAATGCGCCGGCCGATAAAGGCGCGACCCTCGCGATTGAGCACCACGACGCCGACGCAGGGTCGGTAGGGCAGATCTTCGATGCGCATTGCGGCAGTGACGGATTAGGGGCGGCAAAGGGCGCTGATGATCCTCAATTTGATCAGGTCTGTCACCAGCGCCGTATTCGCCGCGGGCGGAGAATCGTTGGCGATCAGCGCTTAGCTGGTGGCTTGCTTGGTAGCTGGCCGGTCGGGTCGGCGCTCGTCTGCTGGGGCGGCGCCGCTACGACGACCTCGCGCTTGGCGCCGGTCTTGCCGTCGACAATCGTGACCGTCACCGTGCCTGGCGATTTTGCCGGCGCGGGTGGCAGGGCTGTCGTTGTGGTATCGACTGGCGCGGCAGCTTGCGGTACCGCGATGATCTCCGGCGCCTTTTTGGCGATGCGCAGATCCGCCGGCGCCACCGCGATCGGCTCGCCGCCAGAACGGTCTTCGGCGGTCACGGCCCATAACACAAACGCACCGAAGAACAGGCCGAGCGCCACTGCGATGATCTTCGCGGCCGAGACCTCAAGCGCGCGCCGATGCCGTCCCGAATCCTGCCCCAGCGGCGCCGTCAGGTCGTTCATTGTCATGCGCGATCCCGTTCCCGATCAGCGCGTTCGGTTTCGCCCATATCCGATAGCCGCGCGCAACGTGCGATACGCGAATCACGGCAGCGAGCATATCACGGCATTCCGGAAGCTGGTTTTCTGCTGGGCGGCGGCTGGCCGGGCGTTTGCGACGCAAAACAGCAAAAAATCGGGGCGGCTCATGGCCGCCCCGGTCTTCGCGTTGCTTGGTGCTTTTCTGGGCGGTTAATTGATCAGTTCGGCACCGCCGCTTTGGGGTTCGGCGGGAACGCGGCGTTGCTCGCCGTTCCGCGCAACAGGTCCAGCGCCATCTTGATCGCTTTATCGTCCGATTCGTTCGGCGGCACGTAGGACTGCGAGCCGGTTTCCTCGGAGCCTTCGGCCT
>JBPYFG010000239.1:0-11608 GCA_051986365.1 Xanthobacteraceae bacterium | reverse complement strand
TACCGTCTCGATGGTCAGGCCGAGATAGTCCGCAATATCCTGGCGCGACATCGGCAAATCGACCGAGTTTCCGCTCGAGGATCCGCGTTTTGCCATTTCGAGGAGAAATCCGACGACGCGCTCCTGAGCGCTCTTCGAAGACAGCAGCAAAACCCGGTCCTGCACATGCGCAAGTTCACGCGCCGTGAGCAATAGGAGATGATTTATCAGCGCCGCGTTGCGGCTTGCCAACGCAGCCAAGACGCTTTTTCTGATCACCAGCACTTTGGCGTTGGTAATCGTTTCCGCCGCAAGAGTATGCCCTTCGCTGGATTCCAGCCCGAAAATGTCGCCACCCAAATAGAAACCGCCGATTTGACGGCGGCCGTCGCTCAGTACTTTATATGTGCAGACAGTTCCGCTGATCACCTTATAAAGCCGATCAGCCGCCTCATCCTCGTGAACGATCTGTACTCGGCGCGGATAGTAAGTGACGCCGCCGACTAGCTGCATCCAGCGATCGAGCGATTCTTCCTCGGCCCGCGGTTCGGAAACTGGCTTTGATTGGACGGGCTGATCGAGCAGTGCGGAAGGATGAAACGCGCTTTTGAGCACCGCAGAATGCGTCAACATGACCGTCACTCCTGCAAATTACAACAACAGCAACAAAACTTTTAGAGAGCCTCCTCGTATGCTGGATATATGACAGAACGTTAGTCGCCGCGTCTATCAGCAGCGCCCTCATTCGTTCGGATTGTGGAATTATACTTTGGTTCAGGGCGCGTGAGCCGTCGACATCTGCAGCAGCGATCTCATGCAGCCGCCCGCATCGATGATGTCGTCAGGATCGGGCCGCCGGCGAAACCTGTGGCCGCTTCATCGCGATAGTCAGGCATTCAAGGAGCGATTGCTCCTCGAAAGGTTTGCTCAAAAAACCAATGGCGCCGGCGCTCATGGCACGGCTGCGATGTTTCTCGTTGGGATAGGCGGTAATGAGAATGACGGGCGTGTTATAGCCCCCGGCCTGCAACCTTTCCTGGAGTTCGAGACCATTTAGTCCCGGCATCTGGAGATCGGTAATGAGGCAGCCTGTTTTTGCGATCGCTCCGGATTGAAGAAAATCCTGTGCGGAGACAAAGGCCAGCGCTTTATAACCCAAAGACTCAACGAGCTCCTTGATGCCTTCTCGGGCGAGCGGGTCGTCATCAACGATTGAGACCAATTCAGTGTGAGACATCTGGCGCTCGCCCCGGTCAAATCTTGTTTCGGTTATGATTGGATTGCCGTGTTGCATCGGTACCCACCATTCGGTCCGTTGTTTTGCTTATCGCATTTGGATGAACGCGAAGCATTTGAGCCATCCGAACGAGATCGGGCAGCGATTTTGCACCAAGCTTGTTCATCAGCCTGTGGCGATGCACCTTTACGGTGACTTCGCTGACGCCCATTTGCGCCGCTGTCTGTTTGTTGAGCAGGCCCGCAATCACAAATGTCATTACCTTGCGTTCTCGTTCGGTTAGAGTTTCAAACCGGGCTCGCAGATCGCGTAAATCCTGATTCTGAGTTCGCTGCATACGGTCGCGCTCGAGCGCCGCCCCGACCGCATCCAACAGATCCTGCTCACGAAACGGTTTTGTCAAAAATTCGATGGCGCCGGCCTTTATCGCTCTCACCGACATCGGTATATCGCCGTGGGCGGTGATGAAAATTATCGGCGTCTTGATTTGCGCTCGTGTCAGCTCCGCCTGGAGATCGAGCCCCCCGGCGCCCGGTAAACGTACATCCAAGATCAGGCAGTTGGCGTTCTCGACCTGCTCACTTTCCAAAAACTCTCTGGTGGAACCGAAGGCAATGCAGGTCATGCCGACGGATTCCAACAGAAGCTTTACGCCATCGCGAATATCGGAATCGTCATCGACGACGCACACGATGGCTTCGGCGTTCGGGCGATTTAGCATTGCGGCGCCTTAACTCGTCCCCTGGAATGCATCGCTACCGCACACCGAAAGCTGCGGTCGATTTCAACAGTCAGCAGGCGTGTCGAACCATCATATAACATAATTGGCCGCCGCCGCTGCCGAACCTTGATTTAAGTCAAATTTGCCGACTTATGCCACCTGAGAATCATCAAATCCAGCAGCGATTTGTGCCCAAAAGAAGCGATCACCCGCGCGACCTTCAACTCATTATCCGACAAAACAGAATCTGTCGGATACCAAACCTAAGTGAGCTCACGTTTCGTAGTTGCCGGCTGCAGGAGCGGATCCTGCTCTGATGATTCATCGCGAAACCAAAGTGCGAGCAATTGCCAGGCAATAGAGAGTACAATCGGTCCAACGAACAGTCCGATGATTCCATGCGCCAGTGTCCCGCCGAAAACGCCAACCAGTATGACCGGCATCGGCGTGCTCAGCCCCTTGGCCATGACCAGCGGCCGCAAAATATTGTCGAGCAGACCAACAAGGATCATGTAAACGGAAAACAGCACCGCCATACTGGTGTCCATGGCGAACCAGCTCCAGACGACGACCGGAATCAATATGATGGCCGGCCCGATTTGAATAATTCCGAGCAAAAGCACCGCGAAACTGATGAGGCCCGCTGCGGGTACGCCGCCGAGGATTAAGCCGACGCCCGCCAGCAAAGCCTGCACAATTGCGATACCGATTACGCCTCGCGATATATTACGGATTGTTGCTCCGGTTACATCGACGAACATCTCACCACGCTTGGCGGCGAGATGCTGAATCACATTTTTGACGGAATGGACCAATCGCGGCCCTGGAATAAAGAGAAAGCCGGAAATTATCGTCGCCAGAATGAATTTGAGGAGATTGATGCCGGCACTGCCTGCAGCCGCAAGCACTCCGGTGCCCAGCGGTTTGAGCCGCGGTGCCGCCTCTACGAGCATTTCCCGAAGGTTGGTCGACGCGAGTTGCCACGTCTCATAGGCATAATTGCCGATCACCGGCCAGGCTTTGACTGTCTCGGAAGGCGGGGGAATTGCGATCGCGCCGTCGCTCAACCGGGCAAACAGAATTCGCGCGGTGTCCGCCAGACTAAGACTGAGCCATGTCACCGGACCCAGCATGATAACGAGGCTGCACAAGGTTATTACCGTTGCGGCCAGCGCACGATGCCCGAGAAATTTTACCGAGAGCCACTCGAAGATCGGATATAGCGCGACCGTAATGATGGTGCTCCAAATCAGAATCGTGAGGAACGGCCTGATGAGAATAAAGGCCCAATACGTAATGAGCCCGAGACACACGAGCCGAATTGCCAAGACCAAGAATGCTTCGTCCGCGGTGCTTAACGGCGCGGGTCGAGCCTGATCGTTCACCGAGCCGCTCCCTTCGATCCAATCTCAGATCAGTGATGGCGCGAAAATCAAAAGCTAATGCTAGCGGCTGCTGCAACTTTGATTTAGATCAAGGTTCACTCGGGAAGACTTCGAGACTCAACTCGCGCTCGAGCTTGATTGGCAGCGTGATTTGAAAAATTGCGCCGTTTTCGCTGCCATCCGACGAGGCGGTGAGTTGGCCATCATGGCGGTCGATGATCATTTTGGATATGGCCAAACCAAGGCCCTTGCCCTTGGCTTTCGTCGTGACGAATGCATCGAAGATAGTATCGATCATTCGCGCGTCGATTCCCTTTCCAGAGTCTTGTATTGCCATGCTGATCGCGTCCTGCCCGCGGCGCTCCGTTCGAATCCGCAAATACCGGGCTCGCTCCACCGTTTCCATCGCATCGATCGAGTTCTGCAGGAGATTGATGACGACCTCCTGCAGCTGGCCTTTGTGCGCGGGGACCGCGGGCAGATCGGGCTCGAACTGGGTCAGGATCGTAATGCGATGCCGCTCAAGCTGTTCATGCATGAGTCTGAGCGACTCGCGAACAAGTTCGTTGACATCGGTCGGGTGCGGCTCCTGATCATGCCCGAACAAGCTATGGATGTTTTCCAGCACTTCATTGGCGCGAAAGCTGGCGCCGACAATTTCGCCAAGGATCGCCTGCACCCGCGGAATATCCGCAGTCGCCCGTTCCAGAAATCGCCGCGCCGCCGAACCTTTGGTCACAATCGCGGTCAGGGGTTGCTTCAACTCATGGGAGATTGCGCTGATCGCCACTCCTACATTCATCAGCTTATTGTCGCGCTCACGCTGCAGCATTTTGTTCGCACGCGCGAGCCGCGCTTCGCTGTTCAAGAGCACGGTCTCGTGCTGCCGCCGCTCCGAGAATAGGGCCGCCAAAACAAAGGCGCCGAGCGTCACCACCAGAATAACGGCCTGTGCTTGCAGAATACGATCTTCCTGCGGAAGGGCAGTATCGCCAAAATGGCCGATCCCGAAGATCGTCGCCCACACAACGGTAAGTGACACGATAAACGCGCCGGCGGCGGCAAAGACCGGCCGGCAGCGCGCGGCGAGCCATAACACCATTGGAAATATCAGCGCGCCCGGTACCAAGGTCTGCCACGGCGTATTGGGCAGAGATATGATTATTCCGGTCATCGCGGTCAGCAATACGAGGACTGCAGCGCCTTCAACCAATTCGCGACGGGGCGGAGGGTCGCGTGCCGCCGCCGCAAGCCCGATCACGAGCGGAGCAACGGCGATAATTCCAACGGCGTCGGAAGCAAACCAATGCCGCCAAGTGGTAAACATCGGCACGTCGGGGCTGTGAAACAGCTTGAAAGCGATAGAGCCTCCAATTCCAGAAACGACGGTGCCTGCTATTGCCGCTATAAGCAGACCAAGAACTTGTTGCAGCCGGCCAAGCGTAAAATCAGCCCTGAAGTAATACTGGATTATTGCCGCCGTGATCACCGCTTCCAATGCGTTACACAAGGCGAAGCCGACGCCCGCCGTAATATTTCTATCGCCCAGGAGATTGGCGGCAAGTGTCGCAGCGATGACCGCTACCGTGACGGGCAATCGCACCTGCGGGCCAAGAGCAATCAAGATGCCTGACGAGATCCCTGCCGCCGGCCAGAACACCGCGACGCCGTCCGGCTGCAGAAGCAAACCGAGGCTTAGCCGGGCGGCAAGGAAATAACCGCAACCAACCGCCGCGGCGAGCCAGACATCACCCACCCACGACCACGACGGACCGATAGATCTCGACTGCTGCCGGAATAGCACGCCGATACCCGCCCATGCTACCTTGCGGTTGCGACGGTCGCACCACGGGGCAGCATTTTAGGAGGATCGGAAAATCTATTCCATAGGATTCTGAAGCCTTAATCTGACCGTGAGCCCATTTTTGACGACACTAAGCCAATTTTAGTTATTTGTTCTTGGTCCGGCGCCTCGCCCGCCTTAGTTCACCAGGATCGGAGTGCCGAGCCGCACGCGGCCGTATAGATCAACGATATCGTCATTGACGAGACGAATGCAGCCGAATGCCACATTCGTTCCTATCGTCTTCGGCGCATTGGTTCCGTGGATCCGCGACCTGTTATCGTCGAGTTCGAGCACGCGAGCGCCAAGCGGGTTGCCGGGCGCGCCGGCCAGAATGCCGCTTTGTGCGAGCTTTTGCTTCACCATGTCCGGCGGAGCTTCCCAGGACGGCCATTCCGCCATGCTCGCGACGTGCCGCAGACCGATCAGATCGGCACATTGCCCGCCAATCCCGATTCCATAGCGCAAGGCCACGCTGTTGGGCTGGACGAAATACAAGAAGTGCTGCAACTTATCGATGATCACGGTGCCGACCGGCTGCAGGGTGCGATAAAATGTCGGCTGCCGGCGAAAAACGTAAGATTGATCGGCATCCATCGGACCCCCGTCTATCCCAGGCGGGATGTCGCCATCCTTGGTCGCGAGCACAGTGGTGTTGGCGCTATTTGCCGGCGCGCGCGAAGCTAGGCTCGCCGGCCGATGGCTCCACCAGAAAGCGTAAGCGCCCGCGCATAAAGCCGCGACTACGAGGGCCGAAGCGATCAAGACGACCGGGCGCGCGCGCAAGGATTCGAGCAATGGCGATTGAGCCGGCTCGGCTGGCCATGCCATCGGATCGGTTTCGACGCCCTCGCTATGCGCCCTCTCGGCCTCAATGCGTTTGATCGCCGCTTCGAGCGCAGCCAACTCACGGGTTATTTCGGCCTGTATTGGCTGAGGACGCCGAGCACGCATCTCGCTCGTCAGTGTGCGCCGAGCGCGCTCATACAGATTTCGGCGCCAGCGCCGATCGCTCGCTTCGGCTGTGTCAATGGCGCGCGAGAGGATTGCGTAGTAGTCAACCATCGGTTCGACCCCTCATGTCGACATTAATTCAGAAAGTCGGAGCCAATGGCAACATGTGGTAGGCGCGCTTGTTGGCGTTCTTAGCCCACAATGTGATGGCCGCCATCGATGAACAGCCTTTCGCTGTGCCTGGGATGGCCGCGGCAATGGATTTGGTCACGTGCGCCAAGCGGGTAATTATCGTACTGCAGCATTCGGCAAGCCGAAAATCGCTCGACCTCCGCCAGCACCGTCGATCTCGTCGAAAGCGAATTGGCCGTTTTTGAATTCGCTCGCGACCGCGCAACGGAGATCGCGTCCGGCTTCGCGGGCGCAAACAATCTTGAAATCGAAATAATTCTGTCACAGGTGTCACGCGAATTTTACTCTCGCATTTTGTAGAACGTCGTATGCTCCGATAAGCGGCGGAGGCACTCTGGTGTGATGAGGGTTGTGGCCTTGCGCAATGTACTAGCTAAAAGCATCAGCGACTGTTACGGCCACGCCGAACACTGCCGGCGTAGGGCGAAAGAGCAGAGCGATCCGGTTTTACGTCAGGATTTTCTCGACTGCGAACGGCGTTGGCTCTTATTAGCGCGCGGCTACGAGCTAGCTGAACGTATGGAAGCGCTGTCTAAAGGGTTACCGCTGGCCAAGCGCGTTAAAGCCGCCGCCTGAAAGCGCAAAGCTCGTCTGTCGTGGCGACATCGCGCCGCAAGAGCGCTGACGAAACCGTTGCGGATCTGAAGGATCCCGCGCGCAGTTGTGTCGCCGCAATTGTGTCACCCTTGCCGAAATGCTTAGCTGCGGCCCTGATTGGTTGGGTGTGTCGAACTTGATCCCAAAACCCAATCTCCGATAACGTCTTCACTTCGTGCGCTAACGGCAGGCGCGTCGACCATGCTTAAACGAAGCATCTTCCGCGGGAGAAACTAACGTTTTGCGCTTGAACTGGGGAGCTTGACGCCATGAACCACGGCGAGAATGAAATAGACGGAGATCAAGACGGGGCGGTTTTAAACTTCGACATCGACGACGCCGCGATTGAACTTGCCGCAACGGGTTTCGGAACCATTCCGACTGCGTCCGTGAATATGGTGCCGCCAAATTGCTGCGTTCAGCAGAAGCGCTGACGCCCGGCGACGCCATCCCATTAATTCAGTGACTTCTCTTCCTCCGCGCCCTCTGCGACGGCTGGTACATCGTGTTTTGCACACAGAAGCCGCCGATGCCGGAAACGGTTGCCATGCACTGCGCAAAGCTGACGAAACCGCAATTCTGCGCCCCACCCAAGGCCCGCCCGCTATATTGCGCGCACCAGGGATAGTTTTGCGCGTGCGCCGGAGTGCCGAGCACCATCACCGCGCCGACAAGACCTAACAATACAAATCTCATCTTGGCCTCGGATTGCACACAATCCGTCTGCTTTCCGTCCCAACGATCAATGCTGGCCAGGTTTTAAGGTTCCTTGATTTAGATCAAGCATCGCTCAACCCCGGTGGCGGCCGAAAGTCGCCCATAAGAGTCGGCTGTGTTACCATCGGCTCGGGGTCACGAGCCGGATTTACTTTCTGCATGCAAACAACGCAAATGCCATGGTGGGCCTGGATCTGGCCCACATTGGCTTGGTTGGTACTTTTGGCGACGTTCAGTGGCGTCGCCGCCGGGGTGCTTGCTGCGGCCGCAGGAATGGCGCTTATCACCACCGTATTTGCGGCCGTCTACCATGCCGAAGTAGTCGCGCATCGCATTGGCGAACCATTCGGCACGATTGTCCTCGCTGTTGCCGTCACCGTCATTGAGGTCGCGCTGATCGTCTCCGTGATGATCGCGGCTCCGGCGGAAAAGGCGGACCTGGCACGCGATACGGTCTTTGCCGCGGTGATGATCGTGTGTAACGGCATTGTCGGGCTGTGCCTTCTGTGGGGCGGGGCACGCCATCGCGAACAGGGATTTCAGGTCCAGGGGGCGAGCGCGGCTTTGGCCGTGCTCGCCGCGCTGACCACGCTCACGCTGATTTTGCCGAACGTGGCGACGAGCGTCCCCGGTCCGATATTCAGCACGTCGCAGCTCGAGTTCGACGGTCTGGTGTCGCTGGTGCTCTACGGCGGCTTCATTTTCGTGCAGACGGTACGGCACCGTGACTATTTCTTGCCGCCCAAGTCGGAGCAAGAGGGAGCGCATACAAAGCCGCCGACGAACAAAACCGCGCTCGTCAGCGCTGGCTTGCTCGTTGCGGCTCTCGTCGCAATTGTCGGCCTTGCTAAATCGCTCACGCCGGTTGTGGAAACCGCAGTCCGTGTACTTGATGTGCCCAAAGGCCTGGTCGGTATTGTCATCGCAGCATTGGTATTGATGCCGGAAGGTCTGGCCGCGCTTCGGGCGGCTCGCGCCAATCGATTGCAAACGAGCTTAAACCTGGCGCTCGGCTCCGCGCTGGCCAGCATCGGCCTGACGATTCCGACTGTCGCCGTCGTTTCGATCGTGCTGCACCAGCCGATTACACTGGGCCTTGACCAAAAGGATCAAGTCTTCCTGGCGCTGACCCTTTTCATCAGCGTCATCACGCTAGGCACCGGCCGGACCACCGTGCTTCAGGGCGTCATACACCTCGCCATTTTCGCGGTGTTTTTGTTCTTTGCGATCGTCCCATAGCCTTTAGTCGATTTGAGCTTGTTGTGGCCAGTTTCTCTCCTGCGCTACGATGCAAGCACAATTGAACCCGCGCGCGCAGACAAATTTGGGAGTGACGTATGAGCGAATTGAGCGCAGGCCGCGCCTCTCGGTGGTACCAGTCGCTCGATTGGACGCAATGGAAAGCGTTGATCGCTTCTAACCTGGGCTGGACCTTCGATGGTTTCGAGGTGTTTGCCCTCATTCTCACGGTCGGCGCTGCTCTGCACGAACTTCTCGATGCCTCCGAGTATGGGCGCATTCCCGTCTATGCCGGGGCGGTGATTGCAATCACAGTGTTCGGCTGGGGCGTCGGCGGCCTCTTAGGCGGCATTCTTGCCGACTATATCGGCCGCAAGCGCTCAATGACTCTAACGATCCTCGCCTATTCCGCGCTGACGGGGTTAAGTGCGCTGTCCTGGAATTGGTGGTCTTTCGCCGTGTTTCGTTTTCTTGTCGGGCTCGCGATCGGCTCGGAATGGGCTACGGGTGCATCGATCACGGCGGAGCTCTGGCCGGACCATGCCCGCGGCAAAGGCGGCGCTTTTCTGCAATCCGGCTACCCGATCGGCAGCATTCTAGCCTCCGCCGTCTGGGTGGCGATCGGGGCGCTCGGTCCCAGCGCCTGGCGCTATATGTTTCTGGTCGGCATTCTCCCGGCCCTGGTAGCGTTTTGGATCCGGCGCAATATTCCGGAATCGCCACGCTGGGAGCGATCAAACCGACAACGGTACGCCGCGCGCGACCGCAAGCGGCAGGGCGCAGTGCTGCAAGGCGAAGACGCGGCAATCGTGCGCTTTACGCTCGTTGACATGTTTGCGGACCCTGCCGTCCGTTCCCGTTTAATTTTGACGTTCGTGATGTCGCTATCGGTGACGATCGGTTATTGGGGCGTCTCGAGTTTTGTTCCGAGCTATGTCGGATCGGTCGCCACCGCTGCGGGGCTTGCTGCACAGCGCTGGGTGGGATTGGCAGGCCTCGTGCAAAATATTGGCGCTTTGATCGGTTTCGTCAGCTTCGGCTTCCTCGCTGACGCGTTCGGTCGCAAGCCCACGACGTTCTTGTACTATCTGATGAGCCTCGCCCTCACCCCGATCGTCTATCTGTGGGTGCAACACATTCATCTATTGCTGCTGGCCTTTGCTATCTACGGATTTTTCGTCCAGGGTGTATTCTCATGGACTGCGATATGGCTACCTGAGCTTTTCCCAACGCGCATGCGCGCGACAGCCGCCGGCTTTATCTTTAATACGCCGCGGCTGATTTCGGCGATCGCGCCGTTATTCGCCGGTACGCTCATTGTCGGACTCGGCGGATACGGGAAAGCGGCCACGATTATTGGCTTGTTCTACAGCATTGGGCTGTTCGCCGTGCCGTTCCTGCCTGAGACGCGGGGAAAACCACTCACGGAAGCCGACACACTGTTGCCGGCTCAAGAACAAATCCGCAAAACGGCGTGATCAACGCAAGCGTCCACGCGAGTGCGGCATGTATCAGGATTTGCGCGAATTCATCACGCTGGTCGACAAGCTTGGCGCCTTGCGGCGCATAGAGGGCGCCGATCCGAAATTTGAAATTGGCGGAATCACGGAGGTCGCCGCGGGCTCGGCCGATTGTCCGGCACTGCTGTTTGAACGGATGCAAGGATGCGCATCGGGCTTTCGCGTTTTCACAAATGCAACGACCACACCCGCACGCGCGGCGCTGGCGCTCGGCATCGACCCGATGCTGCGGCCGCTCGACGCGCTCAAGGAGTGGATGAAAAAACGAAAGACCATGACGGCGTTACCGCCGGTGGCGGCAAAAACCGCGCCGTTCCTCGAAAATTCGATGCGGGGCAGCGACATCGATCTTGGCAAGCTGCCTGCGCCTTATTGGCACCGCCAAGATGGCGGGCCGTTCATCGGCTCCGGCTCGCTCGTCGTCATGCGCGATCCCGATGAAGGCTGGATCAACGCATCGATCTACCGGGTGCAGGTGCAAAATCAGACGAAAGTCACGATCCAGTTCGACCATCAGGGCCGGCATGGCGCCATCATCGCCAAGAAATATTGGTCCAAAGGTCAATCCTGTCCGGTCGCCGTGATCAATGGCGAGGACCCCAGTCTGTTCGTTGCCGGATTCGAATACCTGCCGCCGGGCCAATCGGAATATGGGTTTGCCGGCGCAATCCGCGGCGCCCCGCTTGCCGTCGTTGCCGGCCCGCACACGAATTTGCCGCTTCCGGCGCTGGCCGAAATCATTTTCGAGGGCAAGCTTTTGCCGAGCTCGCAAGAGATGCTGCCCGAAGGCCCGTTCGGCGAATTTACCGGCTATTACGCCGCCGACCAGCGGCCGTGCCCGGTGATGGAAGTAAAGGCCGTTTACTTTCGCAACGATGCGATCCTGCTCGGCTCGCCGCCGATGAAGCCGCCGCGCTTTCATTTCGGACTACCGCTGCGGGCCGCCACGATCTGGAGCAATCTCGATGAAGCCGGCGTCACCGACGTGGCTGGCGTTTGGCAGCATGTTTCGCAGCTGATGACGGTCGTCGCGATCAAGCAGCGTTATGCCGGACACGCCAAGCGTGCCGGATTGATCGCGGCGGCGAATAGCTACATGGCGCGCCTGGTGATAGTGGTAGACGATGACATCGATCCTTCGGATCTCACCGAAGTCCTGTGGGCAGTCACGACGCGTTGCGAGCCGTCCGAGCAGATTGATATTATTCGCGATGCCTGGAGTTC
>JBPYFG010000238.1:0-2137 GCA_051986365.1 Xanthobacteraceae bacterium | reverse complement strand
CTGCCAGTACCACGCGACCAACGGATTCGCGCGAGGCGACGCAGTCGCTGACATGAAACGTAGACTGCCAGTGAATCGCGCCAGCTTTGGTTCCGCGGGGCAGGCGCGCCGGTAACTCTGGGAGGTTGCCAAACAGCCGCCAGACGCCAGACTCGAGGCAAAGCAGGAACACCATGCCGCCTTCCATGAAGGAGACATGGGCGCTCTCGGAATCGAGTGGATCGTCGAGTTCGATGTCGTAGAGCGGCCACTCTTCCGGGAAGCTCGAGCCTTCCAATGTGATGCCGAGCGCCTGACGAACTTTGCTGTGTGCCCCGTCAGCGGCGAACATGATAGGCGTCCGAAAGCTTTCCGATCGATCAGCAGAGATCAAGACGGCATCGACGCAGTCGTTGTCTTGTTCGAACGAACCCAGCGCGGTGCCGCGTTCGGGCACGACACCAAGGACAGCGAGCGCATCGGTCAGCAAGGCTTCGGTGCGGGCCTGGGGCAGGACGGCCATTGGAAAATCAGGGTGAGCGTGACCGAATTCGAGCTCGGTCAATGGCTGCCAATCTTCGTAAAAGACGACGCGATGGATTGGACGGGCCTCGTGCAGGATCGCGTCGGTGACCCCGGTTTGCTGCAAGAGCTCTAAGCTGCGCGGATTGATCACCTGCGCCCTTGAATTGATGTTGGGCGCCGGCGCCTTATCGATGACCCGGGACTGGACGCCGCCTTCGGCAAGAAACAGTGCTGCGGAAAGGCCGGTAGGTCCAGCTCCTACGTGATCAGAGGCGCTTGTTCCATGATTGCCTCCCATCTGCAAATCGCTTCGTTGGTAACGACCTAGGTCACGAAATGTTCGCGCGCTGTCACGCGACGGCGTTCAATCTGACGCTGGCATCAAAGCCGAGCTCGTGCTGTGCCTTCTCCGTGGAGAGGTATCCGCTCGGTTCGGCGATGTTGTAAATGCCGCGACGCGCCTTCTCGATCGTCAGCACCACCGCCCAGGCCGCCGCGTCGACGTGCAACGCTGGCACCTCTGCCGCGTTGGTTCCGGTTCCGGGGCCGTAGAGATGCCCATAGCGCAGGACGACCCCGTCGATCGGCGGAGAGGACATCGTTAGCCGTTCCAGCGTTGCGACCCCTGCCACGGTGATCGCGCGTGTCCCGCCAGCGTCGATATCGAGCAGATCATCCTCGGAATGCGGTTCCTTCCCCGGCGCATACATCCAAGCAATGCTTTGCGCGACGAGCCGACGAACTCCCGCGCCGAGTGTCGCGGCGACTAAATTTTGAGTTCCCTGATTGCGCATGCGCGCATTTCGCTGCGTTCCTTCGGTCATCTGCCTCGGATCGAGACCCGGCGGCAGATCGGTAAGCTGATGGACGACGATATCCGGATGAGCCTCTAAGACCGCCGCGGACAGCGCCGGCGCGTCGAAGACATCGACCACCACCGGCTCGACTCCAGCGGCGCGCAGTCCGTCTGCCTTGGTTGTCGAGCGCGTGGTGCCGATCACGTAGTGCCCTGCGTTAAGCAGCAGCGGCACCAGCCGCCTTCCAATCGCGCCCGTTGCTCCGGCCAAGAAAATTTTCATGACCTTCCCTGCCAAAAGCTTGGTTGGGACCATAAGCGGTCGAATAAACGAGCAACTGAACTAGCTCAGATCGGTTTCATCAAATCGTCCGCCGTAGCACTCTTTGGCGCGACGTAGATTGCGAGCAGGGTCGCCGGGTCGGTCGAGCTCGCGTTGCGCGAGACCCGATGGATCGCTCCCGGAGGTTCCCACCAGGCATCGCCGGCATGAAACGTTTGCTCGGCTCCGTCGCCGACCTTCGAGATGATGGTGCCGGAAACGACGAATGCCATCACGCCATTGGCGTGAAGATGCGGTGGGGAACCTGTTGCCGGCGGATAGGTCACTTCGATCAAGCTGATATCTCGAAGCGGCTCGCCAGGGAGCTCCTGCCGGATCACGTCGCGCCGCGTCGCAGCGTGTGAGGTCACTTGTTGTTGCGCGGCGGCGGTGCCGTCGACCGTTGCCGCGGCGGTAAGCAAGGAAATCAATGAACTGTGATTGAAATGCCGCCTGCTGAGAATAGGTTCGGTCATAGCACACTGTTTTCCTTCGGCCGCCCTTTGCCGCACGAC
>JBPYFG010000237.1:0-2051 GCA_051986365.1 Xanthobacteraceae bacterium | reverse complement strand
GCTGGCGGAGTCGATTCGTTCCGGTCCGCGCGGGCAGTTCAAGCTGGCGGGACCCTTCGCGGTTTATCTGCATGCCCCGGCGTTCGGCGAACTGGCGCAGAAGCTCGGCGGTCATTTGCGGTTTAAGACCAGCGTACCGGGCCGGCTCTCAGAATTTGCGATCCTCGTCACCGCCCAGCACTGGAAGGCGCAATATGAATGGGCCATGCATGTGCCGATGGCGGAGAAGCAAGGCGTTAAACCGCAGACCATCCGCGATATTCAAGCGGGCCGAGCGCCAAAATCGGCGCCGCGCGATGAGATGACGATCTACGCTTTCGCCAAGGAGCTTTATGCCAAGCGCCGCGTCAGCCCCGCGACCTATAATCGCGTGCGTAAAATTCTTGGTGACGCCGGAACGGTCGAGCTGGTCGGCATTCTCGGCTACTACGCGCTGGTCTCAATGATCCTTAACACGTTCCGCATGCCGCTGCCGGAAGGGATCAAGCCCGGATTCCGCGAACCGGCGTAAGCAGAGTCGGATCTGCGGGTAAATCGCGACTCAGCGCTTATCCATTTGCATCATGCTGCCGCCCTGCATGCTGCCGCCTTGCATGTGCATGGCGCCGCCTGATTCCTGCATCATCGAGCCACCGGCTGAAGCGCCGGGCGCCTGCGTACCGATGGCGAGCACCGGATACTCCACGTCGATCGTGCCGGCGTGCTCGAATTTCAACATCGCCTTGACCGTCCCCCCTTGCTCGAGCGGATGTTTGAGCGAGAGAAACATCATGTGATTGCCGCCCGGCTTAAGCGTGACGGATTCGCCGGGCTTGATTTCCAGGCCGCCTTCCACGGGGCGCATTTTCATCACCCCGCCTTCCATCGTCACGCTGTGAATCTGACATTGCGCGCTGACGTCGTCGGAAACGCAGGTGACCCTGTCGGGCGTGGTGCCGTTATTGGTGAGCGTCATATATCCCGCACCCGATGCCGCGCCCTTCGGCGTGGCTCGCGACCACGGCTGCGAGATATGGATCGAGCCGACGTTATAGTCCTCCGCGGCCGCGGCAGGCGAGGCCAAAGCGGTGTAAAAGGCTGCATACAAGGCCACTGCCCCGGCCAGCAGCGCCGTGATCGCCAGCGCGGCGGTGGGACCGCTTTGGAGCGCCCTGGAAAGGAATTTCGTCATGGATGATCTCCGTGGCAGACCCTCGAGGCCCAATATTCATGATTTGGAATATAATTCCCGACTTACGAATCCGCCTCTCCCCGATAGTGAGGGAAACGGCGGCCGGTTTGCGGTATTGTCTATAGGCAACTTTGTGACCGGATAGCCGCAGATTCGAGGGCTGGAGATTTTGCCGCAGAGGCGTAGCTTGAGCATGATGCGTAGCTCAAAGGCAGTTATCGAGCGACCCGATCCGCGTGAAGCCGGACCATTCGGCCAAATATTGAAATTTGAGCAGCGGCGGCCGGGTAAGCCACCGTTTGCGTCCTCAACGCCACAGTCGGTCGAAGACGATCTCGACGATTTAGCGCGGTTCGAGCAAGAACAAGATGAGCCGATCGATTATCGCCACCGGATGATCATGAACCTGATCGCGCTTGTGATCCTGATATCGCTGGTGGGCCTCGGCGTTTGGATCGCCGACACGATCAGCGACTTGCAAAGAGAGCAAGACTGCCTGATGCAAGGCCGCAGCAATTGCGCGCCTATCGAAGTACCGATCGCGGTGCAGCAATAGTTTGATTGGCCGCCGGTGCGGCGCTCAGTCCATCAATGTGGCACTTGCTCGGCGCGAACCGGCGGCGTGTCTGTCGCCGGTTTGAGCTGAGGCGAAGCCGAACTGTCGACGTTTTGCCGCGCGCCGGTCCGGTCGGGACGGGCAATGATCGGCGTGCCATCGGCGACGGGCGTCGCGGTACCGGCATCGGCGCCGTTTCCGTTTTTCGCCGGACCATTTGCCGGAGGCGCAGCGGCGGGCGCGCCCTCGGGCTTGGCCGCACTGCCGCCAACCGCGGGTGCCGCCGTCGTGCCGCCGGCCTGACCGGCGGGCGCGCTCCCATTA
>JBPYFG010000236.1:0-5419 GCA_051986365.1 Xanthobacteraceae bacterium | reverse complement strand
CGATCGGCTGGACGGCGGTCTCACCGGCGCCAACGACAACGACGCGGTTGCGGTGCGACTGCGCCAGGCTATGAACACGCGCGGGCTCTCGCCCAAGCACGCGCAGGATCTGCTCACCGCGTTTCGCCTCGACGTCACCAAGCTGCGTTACCGCGATTGGGACGACCTGATGTCCTATTGCGCCTTTTCGGCGATGCCGGTCGGCCGGTTCGTCTGCGATGTTCACGGCGAGAGCCGCGCGGTATGGCCGGCGAACGATGCACTCTGCGCGGCCTTACAGGTCATCAATCATCTGCAGGACTGTGGAGAGGACTACCGCAATCTCAATCGCGTCTACATCCCGCAGGACGCGCTCGCCGCGAGCGGCGCCAAAGTCGAGGCGCTCGGCGAAGCGCGCGCTTCACCGGCGCTGCGCGAATGTTTGCGCCAGCTCGCCGCCCGCACCGAGGCGCTGCTCACCGAGAGCGACGGATTCGCTGCCGCGATCGCCGACGTGCGGCTCTCGCTCGAAGTCTCGGTCACCAATACGCTCGCGCATCGGCTCACGCGGATCCTGCGCCGCCGCGATCCGCTCGGCGAGAAAGTGCATCTCGGCATTGCCGGCGTTGCCGGCGGAACCGCATTTGGAATTTTGCGCGGCGCCTCGAATCGTATCGGCCGGCGGCTCGCCGCCGGCGCGCACAAGCCGCGAGGTGCGTGAGTGCAAGAATCGACACAGGCGGCCGAGCGCGCCGCTGAACGCGCCTCTCGCAGCTCGTTTTACACCGGCATGCGCATCCTGCCGCGCGAGCAACGCGAGGCTATGTTCGAAATCTATGCGTTCTGCCGCGCCGTCGACGATATCGCCGACGATCCCGGGCCGCGCGAGGGGCGCCTTGCGGCGCTGGAGACCTGGCGCGGCGATATTGCCGCGCTCTATGCCGGCGCCGCGCCGGTGCGGCTTGCCGGGCTTGCCCGCGCGGTGCGCGATTTCGATCTTCAGCGCGAGGATTTTCTCGCCATCATCGACGGCATGGAGATGGACGTGCGCGCCGATATCCGCGCGCCCGATCACGCCACGCTCGATCTTTATTGCGACCGCGTCGCTTGCGCGGTCGGCCGGCTATCGGTGCGGGTTTTCGGCATGCCGCGCGAGGCCGGACTTGCGCTCGCGCATCATCTCGGCCGTGCTTTGCAACTGACCAATATCTTGCGCGACGTCGACGAGGACGCGGCGATGGGCCGGCTGTATCTGCCGCGCGAGGCGCTGCGCGATGCCGGCATCATCAGCACCGATCCGCGCACGGTGCTCGCCCATCCGCTGCTCGAGCAGCCCTGCAATGTCCTCGTGGCGCTGGCAATCGGGGAGTTTGAAGCGGCCAACGCGATCATGGCGCATGAGCCGCGCCGCACGGTGCGGGCGCCGCGCATCATGGGACAGGCCTATCGGCTCATCCTCGACCGGCTGATCGCGCGCGGCTTTGAGCCGCCGCGCGCGCCAGTGCGACTGCCGCGGGCGAAAATTGTTCTCATCGTATTGCGTAATTTTATCTAAAGCGCAATGACTGCTCTCATGTTGAATCGCCATTTCGCTTTAGCTTATTTCTCCGGCATGATCTTTTCGCCCGCCGAAGCATCGCTCGAAACGGCAAATACTTCCGAAGGCTTCGCGCGGGCAGGAAACCGGTTCCCACTTTTCGGGATCATGTTGTGATGCCCCGCACCGTTCACATCATCGGCGCTGGCCTTGCCGGCTTGTCCGCGGCGGTGCGCCTCGCCACGCCGGACAATCGCGTCATTGTGCATGAAGCGACCGCATTCGCCGGCGGCCGCTGCCGCTCCTATCACGATACGTCGGTCGGGATGACCATCGACAACGGCAATCATCTTTTGCTGTCCGGTAATCATGCGGCGCTCGCGTTTGTGCGCACGGTCGGTTCCGAGCATCGGCTGGTCGGCCCGCCCGCAGCGGAATTTCCGTTCCTCGATCTCAAAAGCCGCGCGCGCTGGACGCTGCGCTTTAACGACGGCCGGCTACCGCTTTGGATGTTTGACTCCACGCGCCGCGTGCCCGACACGCGTGTGCGCGATTATTTTTCATTGGCGCGGCTGTTGTGGCCGGCGTCAGACAAGACCGTCGGTGAAACGATCGCTGCCAAAGGCATTCTCTATTCCAGACTGATCGAGCCACTCCTTCTGGCCGCGCTCAACATCGATCCGCCGCAAGGCTCGGCGAAGCTTGCCGCTGCAGTGATCCGCGAAACGCTCGCCATGGGCGGCCGCGCCTGCCGCCCGCTGATCGCGCGGGACGGGTTGGCGCCGACCTTGATCGAACCGGCGCTCGATTATCTGCGTGGCCGCGGCGCGCTCGTTCGCCTCGAACACCAGTTGCGCGGAATGCGGTTCGAGGGCCAGCGCGTCGCGGCGCTCGATTTCGGCGAGGAGATCGCCGCGCTCGATAATGCGGATGCGGTGATCCTCGCCGTGCCGCCCTATGCCGCGGCATCGCTGGTACCGGGCCTGGCCGTGCCGACCGAGTTTCGCGCCATCGTCAATGCGCATTTCCGCATCGATCCGCCCTCAGGACAGCCGCCGATTCTCGGGGTCATCAACGGCACCACGCAATGGATCTTCGCTTTTCCCGGCCGGCTCTCGGTGACGGTGAGCGCCGGCGACGCGCTGCTCGACACGCCACGCGAGCAATTGGCGCGCACCATCTGGGCCGAGGTGGCGCAGGCGAACGCGCTGCCGGCTGAGCCCTTGCCGCCGTGGCAGATCGTGCGCGAGCGCCGCGCCACTTTCGCCGCAACGGTGGCGCAGGATAAGAGACGCCCCGGCGCCCGCACGGCCTGGCGCAACCTGTTGCTCGCCGGCGATTGGACCAATACCGGCTTGCCCGCAACCATCGAAGGTGCCATTCGGTCCGGCAACCACGCCGGGAAACTCGCTAGCAAACAATGACGCCACGACGACATCGCGATGAGTGACATCGACTTGGATTCCCATATCGATTCCGCAACGAGAGCGCTGCTCGCGCGTCAGCGTCCCGACGGGCATTTTCTGTTCGAGCTGGAGGCCGACGCAACCGTTCCGGCGGAATATGTGCTGTTACGGCACTATCTCGGCGAGCCGGTCGATGCCGCGCTGGAAGCCGGCATCGCCGCCTATCTGCGCCGCATCCAGGGTGCGCATGGCGGCTGGCCGCTCTTTGCCGACGGCGCCTTCGATATGAGCGCGACGGTGAAAGCGTATTTCGCCCTCAAGATGATCGGCGACCCGCCGCAGGCCGAACATATGCGCCGCGCGCGCGAAGCAGTGCGGCTGCGCGGCGGCGCCGGGCGCAGCAATGTTTTCACGCGCTGTCTGCTCGCGCTCTACGGCATCATACCCTGGCGCGCCGTGCCGGTGATGCCGGTCGAGATCATGTTGCTGCCGACGTGGTTTCCGTTCCACCTCGACAAGATTTCGTATTGGAGCCGTACGGTGATCGTGCCGCTTCTGGTGCTGATGGCGAAGAAGCCGCGCGCGCGTAATCCGAAAGCGCTCAGCGTCGCCGAATTGTTTTTGGAGCCGCCGACGGAGCTCGGACCGACGCCAAAGGCGCCGCAACAGAAGGCGTCGTGGTTCTGGTTCTTTCGCGTCGTCGATGATCTGTTGCGCGCGGCCGAGCCGTGGTTTCCGAAAGGCTTGCGGGCGCGCGCGATCGACCGCGCCATCGCCTGGGTCGACGAACGGCTCAACGGCGAAGACGGGCTTGGCGCGATTTTTCCGGCGATGGCGAACAGCGTCATGATGTATGACGCGCTCGGCGTGCCGGCCGAGGATCCGCGACGCGCCATCGCGCGAAAATCGATCGACAAACTGCTCCTGGTGCATGACGACGAGACCTATTGCCAGCCATGCGTGTCGCCGATCTGGGACACCGGACTCGCCTGCCATGCGCTTCTCGAAGTCGGCGGCGAGCACGCGGTGGCGGAAGCCAAGCGTGCATTGGACTGGCTTATTCCCAAGCAGGTGCTCGACCTGCGCGGCGACTGGATCGCGCAGCGGCCCAATGTGCGGCCGGGCGGCTGGGCGTTCCAATACGCCAATGCGCATTATCCCGACGTCGACGATACCGCCGTGGTGGCGATGGCGCTCGACCGCGTGCAGGACGCGGGGCAGGGCGATTATGCCGGCGCGATCGATCGCGCGCGGGAGTGGATCGTCGGCATGCAGAGCGTCAACGGCGGCTGGGGCGCGTTCGACGCCGACAACGAATATTATTATCTCAACAATATTCCGTTCGCCGACCACGGCGCGCTGCTCGATCCACCGACCGAAGATGTCAGCGCGCGCTGTCTGTCGATGCTGGGCCAGCTCGGCGATACCAAGAGCGCAGCCGCTGAACGCGCGCTTGCTTATCTGCGCCGCACCCAGCGTCCTGATGGCTCATGGTACGGACGCTGGGGCTTGAATTACGTCTATGGCACCTGGTCGGTGTTGTGCGCGCTCAATGCCGCTGGCGTTAAGCCCGAGGCGCCGGAAATCCGCAAAGCGGCGGAGTGGCTCGCCGCTATTCAGAATCCCGACGGCGGCTGGGGCGAGGATGGCTCAAGCTACAAGCTCGATTACCACGGCTACGAAGCCGCGCCGTCCACCGCCTCGCAAACCGCCTGGGCGGTGCTTGGGCTGATCGCGGCCGGCGCGCTCGACCACCCGGCGGTGGCGCGCGGCATCAAATATCTCGCCGAGACGCAGGGCGCCGACGGTTTCTGGAACGAGCCGCGCTACACCGCGACCGGTTTTCCGCGCGTGTTCTATCTGCGCTATCACGGCTATGCGAAATATTTTCCGCTGTGGGCGCTGGCGCGCTATCGCACTCTCACGCGCGGCAATGCGCGGCGCGTCGCGTGGGGGATGTAGGTGTAGAATGGGTTGAGCGGGCAACGAAACCCATCGCCAGCCATCAGTTCGCGGCAGGCCATACGGATCAGGGCTTGATCTCCGAGGCCAGCATCCCAGTTGAAAAGGATGCGGATTGGCCGCGTTCCATGTCTCACTCAGAGGTGGCAGGCCTTGTCGCATGATGGCGTCGCAAAAGTTCCCGCCGACGCGTACGCGGCGGGAACCCGACAGAATCGGTAACTCCAAAACACAAGGAGCTGCAATGAAGCTCAATACCGCACAGGTTGCGAGAACCGAAGATCAGTTGCAGGCTGAAGCCCTGCCGGAGGACCATCCGCTAGTGCCGCAACTCAATCGGTTGTTCGGCGATCACACCTATTTTCTCGATCGCGACGGCCTCTGCATCGTGGAGCCCGCCGCTGGCGCGCTCGAAGTGTCTGCGGCGGACATCGCCGACACCGGGGTGGTCCTCAACATCGCGAAGTGGACGGATTCGTCCCCGCCCAAGCTGGAAGCCCACGAACCGGAGCTGACTGACCACACGATCGCATTG
>JBPYFG010000235.1:0-2406 GCA_051986365.1 Xanthobacteraceae bacterium | reverse complement strand
GCATCCCGGTGCACATGATCGAGACCATCAACAAGATCGTGCGCACCTCGCGGCAGATGCTCAACGAGATCGGCCGCGAGCCGACGCCGGAGGAATTGGCGGAAAAGCTCGGCATGCCGCTCGAGAAAGTGCGCAAGGTGCTCAAGATCGCCAAGGAGCCATTGTCGCTGGAGACTCCGATCGGCGACGAGGAGGACTCGCATCTCGGCGATTTCATCGAAGACAAGAACGCGATCTTGCCGATCGACGCCGCGATCCAATCCAACCTGCGCGAGACCACGACGCGCGTGCTCGCCTCGCTCACCCCGCGCGAAGAGCGCGTGCTGCGCATGCGCTTCGGCATCGGCATGAATACCGACCACACGCTGGAAGAAGTCGGCCAGCAGTTCTCGGTGACCCGCGAGCGCATCCGCCAGATCGAGGCCAAGGCGCTGCGGAAACTGAAGCATCCGAGCCGGTCAAGAAAGCTGCGAAGCTTTCTGGATAATTGATTTCGAATCCGCTCGGCCCCGCGGCGGCGGGACAGCTGAACTCAAAAATCGCAAACGGGCTGCGATCATGTGCAAAGCGCGCCCCCGCCGTTATTGCTTCGTACTTGGTGCCGCCGTGCTGTCGCTGTTGAACGCGTCCGGCGCATTGGCTCTTTCCGCGTCTTTCAGTTGGTGCTCTGGCTCGCCCCGCTTTCAACTTAGTGACGTCCCGCAAGGAACGGTGAAGCTCGACTTTCACATGATCGATCTCAACAAGCCGAGCTTTCATCATGGCGGTGGCAGCATCGATTATCGGGGGCAGAACGAAGTGCCGTGCGGCGCATTCGCGAAAGGCTTCGTTGGTCCGTCGCCGCCGCCTGGCGAGGTACACACTTATGAGTTCACTGTGAAAGCGCTCGGCGCTAATGGCGCGCCGCTGGCAACGAGCACCGCGCGGCGAAAGTTTCCGGAGTAAGTCATTCTCCCGACACAATGCCGCATATGTGGCGTTCCATCGCCACGACTAAATCTTTGCAACTGCATCAAATGGCCGAAGCGCTGCCGGATTTGCCGCCGGATTTGCCCATGACAAGCAGCGCGTGAGGGGCTTCTCACGGAGCCAGATCATGCGTTGTTTTCGCGTCGCGTTGAAACTTATCGCGTCCGCCGTTCCGATGACTGCCGTTGCATTTGTCAGTTGCGCCCCGGCCGCGGCGCATGCGCATCGCCATTCTTACCGTCACGTCTATGCGCACAGCGGCCACTATGCCGGGCATCGCCTCTACGCGATGTACTCGAATAATGTCGCGTCGAGCGCTGCTTACGGTTCGCAATACTTCGCTTCACCCTATGCAATGGGCCATGGCAGCTTTACCACTAACGGCTACGCGCGATCGGCGCGCTATGACAACGTCTCGACGATGGCGGCGTCACAGGCGAGCGCGGCCGGCTTGCCTCCGTCGCTGGTTGAGCGCGTCATCCGCCGCGAGAGCGGCGGCAATCCGCGCGCGGTGCATGCAGGCAATTACGGCTTGATGCAGATCCGGCTCGGGACGGCGCGCGCTATGGGCTATAGCGGCTCGGCCGCGGGACTGCTCGATCCGCAGATCAACATGACCTACGCGCTGCGCTATCTGGCCGGCGCCTATCGCGCCGCGGGCGGCAACGAGAGCCACGCCGTCGCGCTCTATTCGCACGGCTATTACAACCAGGCCAAGGCGCAGGGCTTCTCGCCTTACGCTTCGGGCGCGACGACGACCGCAGGCTGGGGCTTCGGAAATTACGGCGCCTCCTTCCAGCCCGCATTGCAGACGGCCGCGCGGCGGGCCGAACAATATGGCCTCCGGCATCGCCGGCACTACCACGTGTGATCGCATTCGGTATCCCGGACGCGGTGCGCACCCTCCCTAACCCTCTCCCGCTTGCGGGGGAAGGAAGGGTGGGGGAATTCGCGTCGCCGAAAGTGACTTCTCCCTGGATCGCCTTCGGCGATCCATCCCTCCCCTTTCAGGGGAGGGAAAATTAATGCAACGCCACGCCTACAGCGCCGCGACCGCGCTCACTTCGATCAAAAATTCCTCGCGCACCAGGCGATCGATGATGAGCAGCGTGTTGGGCGGATAAGCTCCGCCCTTGAACAGCTTTGGAAATTCGCGCGCGCGAAAAGCCATGAACTTGGCGATGTCCTGGGAATGCACGAGATAGGTCGTGAACTCGACCAAATTGGCGAAGCTCGCGCCCTGCGAGGACAGCGCCGCGCCGATATTGGCGAAGACCAGACCGCATTGCGCATCGAAATCGGCCGGCGCCTTGCCGTCCTTGTCAGCGCCGACTTGCCCGGCGATGAACAAAAATTCAGACGCCTTGACGCGGGTCAATTGCGAATATTGCCCGAGCGGCTTGCCGAGGCTGTCGGGATTGAGAATTTGAACATTGG
>JBPYFG010000234.1:0-2559 GCA_051986365.1 Xanthobacteraceae bacterium | reverse complement strand
ACACCGCCATCAAAAGCAAACTCAAATCCAAGCTCAACGGCATCGTGAATTACGAGTTCTGGGTGCCGACGCCTAAACTGATGGCGCCCGCCGCGGATTTTTTCAAAAAATACCAAGCGCAGGCGCCAAGCCGCGGCATCGATCCGCTCGGCTATTATCTCGGCGGTTGGGGTTACGCTTATTTGCAGGTGCTGCAACAAGCTGTCGAGGCCACCAAAAGCCTCGACGACAACAAGATCGCCGACTACCTGCGCACGCATGCCGTCAGCACGATCATGAATCCGGAGATCAAGTTCGGCAAAGACGGCGAATGGACCAAATCCGGGGTGATGCAGGTCCAGTATCACGACATCACCGACAGCGCGAACCTCGATACCTGGCGCGGCATGAGTTACCAGACCGTGCTCACGCCCGCCGACCAGAAGACCGGCGACGTCATCTATCCCTACGAGAAGGCAACCGGGTAAGCACGACGACCAATTTTGCACCTCCCCCTGAAAGGGGGGAGGTCGGCGGCGCAGCCGCCGGGTGGGGGTCGACTGCTAGGAAGAAGTGGGCCCCTCCCCGGCGCGCCTGAGGCGCGCCGACTCTCCCCTTTCAGGCCTTTCAGGGGAGGGGTAAAGACGCATTTGAGACAGGCTCGTAATGCTGTTTCCCGCTTCACTGGTCGGCTCCTATCCGCAGCCGGAATGGCTGATCGACCGCGAAAAGCTGTCCAAGCAAGTACCACGCGTGCGCGCCGACGATCTCTGGCTGGTGGCGCCTGACAAACTCGAAGCGGCGCAAGACGACGCCACAATTCTTGCGATCCGCGACCAGGAGCGCGCCGGACTCGACATCGTCACCGACGGCGAGCAGCGCCGCGAGAGCTATTCCAACCGCTTCGCCACCGCGCTCGACGGCATCGATATCGACAAGCCCGGCACGGTGATCAATCGCAATGGACGGCCCATTCCGGTGCCGCGCATTGTCGGCCCGATCCGGCGCCGGCAACCGGTGGAATTGCGCGATCTCAAAGTGCTGCGAGCCAATACCGAACGCAAGATCAAGGCCACCGTGCCGGGCCCGTTCACGATGGGTCGGCAGGCGCAGGACGATTATTACGGCGACGAGGAAGCGGTGGCGACGGCCTATGCCGAAGCGGTCAATTCCGAGATCAAGGACCTGTTTGCCGCCGGCGCAGATGTGGTGCAGATCGACGAGCCGTGGATGCAGCAACATCCCGACAAGGCACGCCGTTACGGCATCAAGACGCTCAACCGCGCGCTCGACGGCGTTACCGGGACGGTCGTCGTGCATCTGTGCTTCGGCTATGCCGCGGTGGTGCGCGACAAGCCGTCGGGCTATTCCTTTCTGCCGGAATTGGAGCAATCCAAGGCGCAGCAGATCTCGATCGAAGCGGCGCAGCCGAAGCTCGACCTCAAAATTCTCCACGAACTGCCGTCAAAAACCATCGTGCTCGGCGTAATCGATCTTGGCGACATGACTGTGGAGACGCCTCGTATCGTTGCCGACTGCATCCGTCGCGCGCTCGACGTGGTGCCGCCGGAACGGATCGTGGTGGCGCCGGATTGCGGCATGAAATACCTGCCACGCGCGATTGCGTTTGCCAAAATGAAGGCCATGGCCGACGGCGCGGCGCTGCTGCGGCGTGAGCTGAGCGGGACTTAGAATAGCAGCGCGGATCGTCATGGCCCGGTTCGGACCGGGATCAGCGACCGTGATTGACCGTACCTTCCACGGTTACGTAACCGCCGATCTTGACGCATGTATCGGTGCCCGGAATTTGCACAAACCCTGCGCCAAAAGTGCCGCAAGATTTCCTCCGCAGAGCGGGTTGCAATTTCGCCTGGCCTGAAGGTTGAGACAATTTTGGCTTGGAATTGGGCTCGACCAATGTCTGCGCGATAACGCCCGAGTTGACCACGACGGCCGATGCAATTGTAACCGCCACCACGCGTGCGCAGAATCCCGTCCAGTGCGCCAGACAATGATCCATGCCACACATCTTTAGCACAACCTATCGAGCCGCCCCAACCGGCTGCCGCTCCAGCGCTTTGCGGTCCCATTTGCCGAGCTCAGCCGCCGCTTCATAGGTTTCCTGCAAAAAACCGAGCAGCAGCGAATCGGGATCGCTCGCCTGGCGCACGGCGTCGTAAGGCAAGATGAATTGCCCCAAATCTTTCTCATAAGACCCTGCGGCGGTCTTCAGCTTCGTGTCGCCGTAACCGGCCGGCTCCGGATAAGCATAGACATAGAAAGCGGCTCGGCCATAGCCGCCATTCCCTGGCCAGAAGCCACAGCTCGACACTTCGTGCGAATAGGCTTCGTCCATGACCCACTTGGCGACGTTTGGCGTCTTGCCTTGCGGCGGCGGCGCGGTGCGGCCGGAAAACCGCGTGACGGCGAGATCGAGGCCGCCCCAGAAAAGGTGCACCGGGCTCGCTTTGCCGATGAAGCGAGCGCGGAATTCGGTGAAGACGCGGTTCGCTTGCACTAGGGCTTGCCCGAACCTCTCCACGTAGGCGCGATCGTATTGCGCATGGTTGCGATCTTGCT
>JBPYFG010000233.1:0-2032 GCA_051986365.1 Xanthobacteraceae bacterium | reverse complement strand
GACAACGACACGCAATGTCTTGACGTCAAAGCCGTTGCCTTTGGCCTCGGCATAGACATCGCGGATGTCGTCGGCGATCGCCTTTTTCTCTTCCTCGAGCCGCTCGACCCGCTCGACAAAGGCTTTGAGCTGATCCTTGGCGAAACGGCGGGCGGGTTGATCGTCTTTGACGGCGGCGGCAGTAGCCATTGGTCACTCCGTGGCGCGGTTCGCGCTATCCGCCGCCACCATTCGAAGCTGCGCGGCTTGCGGTCAAGCCGCGAGCGCGCTCATCCACAGCACTGCACAGGCGAACGCCGCCGCGCCGCGACCGTCAATGCTTTTGACTTGCTTTTTCGAACGCGGCCTTCTGTTCGGCCGAGGTTTCCTTCTGGTGCTTGGTGCGCCATTCGTCGTAGGGCATGCCGTAGACGATTTCGCGGCTTTGCTCCTTGGTCATCGGGATTCCCTTGGCGTCGGCGGCATCTTTCATCCAGTTGGAGAGACAGTTGCGGCAAAAGCCGGCCAGATTCATCAAATCGATGTTCTGCACGTCGGTGCGCGTGCGCAAATGCTCGACCAGGCGGCGGTAGACGGCGGCTTCGAGTTCCGTGCGGGTATTTTGATCGATAGCCATAATCTCCTCAGCAAGCTACCTATGGACAGCTGAAACATAGAGACGCGGCGCGGATCTTTCCATACGCCATCCGAGGCTGCGCTCCACACGATTTTAAAAAGCCCGTGCCGGGCGGCGATCATTGAGGCAATGGTGACGACCAAATCGCGTGAACTGCTTGAATCCCTGTTCCAGGTCGCAGTCGCCACCGCGCATCCGTCGCACTGCCTGCCGCCGCATCTGCCGGACGCGCCGCAGCGCGGGCGCTTGATCGTGCTCGCCGCCGGCAAAGCCGCGGGTTCGCTCACCGAGGTGGCCGAGAAACATTATGCCGGACTTATCGCGCAAGGACGGCTCGATGGTGTCGCGGTGGCGCGTCATGGCTACGGCCGCCCGACGCAGCGCATCGCCATGGTCGAAGCGGGGCATCCCGTCCCCGACGAGGCGGGCCTTGCCGGCACCGAGCGTGCGCTGGCGCTCGCCGACGGGGCCGGCGCCGACGATCTCGTCTTGGTTCTTCTCTCCGGCGGCGCCTCGGCCAATTGGATCGCGCCAGCCGCGGGCATCACGCTTGCCGAAAAGCAGGCGACCACCCGCGCGCTTCTGCGCAGTGGCGCCAATATCGGCGAGATCAATTGCGTGCGTAAGCATCTTTCACGCATTAAAGGCGGCCGGCTCGCCCGCCGCGCCGCCCCGGCGCGCGTTCTCACGCTGGCGATCTCCGATGTCCCGGGCGACGACCCCGCAGTGATCGGTTCGGGCCCGACGGTGCCGGACCCGACAACGCTGTCCGATGCGCGGGCAATCGTGGAAAAATACCGGCTCGACCTGCCACCAGCCGTCACGCGCGCGCTCGCCGATCCCGGCAACGAATCGCCGAAAGCGGGCGATGCGATTTTTGCCGCCGGCGCCTACCGCATCCTGGCCCGGCCAGCCGACGCGCTAGCGGCCGCCCAGCAGCGCGCAGGGGAAGCCGGGTACGACTGCATCGTGCTCGGCGACCGCCTGCAGGGGGAAGCGCGCGAAGTCGCCGCCGAACACGCCCGGCTGGCCTGCGACCGTGCCGCGGCCGGCCGCCGCACGGCGATCCTCTCGGGGGGCGAGCTGACCGTAACCCTCAAAGGCGGCGGTCGCGGCGGTCCGAACCAGGAATATGCCCTGGCGCTCGCCATCCAGCTCGCCGGAGCCAAGGGGATTGCCGCAATGGCGGCCGATACCGATGGAACCGACGGTGGCCAGGGCCGGCCGGACGACCCGGCTGGGGCCTTTATCGACGATACGACCCTGATCCGGGCCAAAAGGCTCGGCCTCGATCCCGCCGCGTTTCTCGCCGACAACGATTCCACGGGGTTTTTCAATGCCATCGGCGACCTGTTCGTACCCGGGCCGACGTTCACCAACGTCACCGACTTTCGCGCCATCGTCGTTGACAGGCCC
>JBPYFG010000232.1:0-10851 GCA_051986365.1 Xanthobacteraceae bacterium | reverse complement strand
TCGCAGCCTATGTGTCGCCCCGCAGCCTGCGCGAATTGCGCGATTGGGGCGCGCAGGTGCGCGCCGATATTCTTACCAACATCGTTCAGCCGGGCCGTTTCACCACCGTCGGGGGCAATCTCACTTTCCATATTGCGGACCGCAAGCCGAACGGATTGCTGGTCGGCATCTTCGTTGACGATCGGCGCGATTCCGCCGTGCATTCCACCTATCTCGCCGAGCAGGGCGAAATCGTAAAGAACGATGCGGCCTCGTTCCTGGTCCTGCAGGGCGGCAGCATTCAGCGTCTCGAAGCTGGGCAACGCGATCCGAGAATCGTGACCTTCGATCGCTATCCTTTCGACCTCTCGCAGTTTACTGGCGGGCCGCAGAACGTCGTCTACACCGTGCGCGAGAAATATATCTGGGAATTGTTGTGGCCGCGTTCTGACGACGCACTATATGCGGCGCAGCCGGATCAATATCGATCGGAGATGCACGACCGGCTGGCCACGCCGCTCTATCCGCTCGCCTTCGTCATCTTGGCTTACGCGTTTCTCGGCCCGCCGCAGACCACACGGCAAAGCCGTACGCTGGCGCTACTGGGAATGATCGGCGCGGTGGCATTGCTGCGGCTAATCGGCTTCGTCAGCGTCATCGTCGGGGTGCGAGTGCCGAGCGCGCTCGCTCTGCAATATGTCGCATTGTTCGGCACGATGGCCGCGGGCCTCTGGCAAATCTCTCGCGGCCGCGCGGTCGAACCTGCCGCTGCCATATCGAGGCTTGCAACCGCCGTCGGCGAGCGCCTGGCACGGGCGGCCGAGAGCTGAGGAGCGGACATGATCGCTGGAACGCTCTCGCGCTACTTCGCCATGCGGTTTGTCTCATCCGTGGTCGGCTCGTTCCTGGGCGTCATCGCGCTTGCCGCTATGATCGACTATGTCGAACTGATGCGGCGTGGCGCCGATTGGCCGAATGCCACGGCTTGGCTGCTCGCGAAAATCTCGATGTACCGCGTTCCTCAGCTCACCGAGCGAATCCTGCCGTTCACGGTGCTGGTGGGCGCAATGTCGTGCTATCTGACGCTTTCGCGCCGGCATGAACTCGTCGTCGCGCGCGCGGCCGGAGTTTCGGCTTGGCAATTCGTGGCGCCTGCGGTTATCGCTGCGTTCGTTCTCGGCACTGTGGCGACCACGCTCTACAATCCCGTTTCGGCGATGTTGCACGAGCGCTCGAAGCGTCTCGAGGCCGACATGCAAGGCGCCACAATCTCGGCGCTTAATCAGTCAAGCAGCGGCTTTTGGGTACGGCAAAAGAGCAGCGACGGCGCCGCTATCATCAATGCGATCAGTAGCCGTGAGCAAGGCGCCCAGCTCGGCGGCGTAAGTGTTTACACGTTCGACAATAGCGGCCATTTCCAAGATCGCATCGAGGCGAAAAGCGCCGCGCTGCAGGAAGGCTACTGGCTGTTTGAAGACGCACGCATTTACGTGCCCGGCAAAGCGCCGGATCTGGAACAGAGCTACAGGCTGCCGACCAATCTCACGCTCGAACAGGTCCGCGAGAGCTTCGCGACGCCGGAGACAGTACCGTTCTGGCAATTACCGACTTACATCGAACTCGCCGATCGGGCGGGTCTGCTAGCCGCCGGTTACCGGCTCCAATACCAGCAGCTCCTCGCGCGACCGTTCTTGCTCGCGGCAATGGTCCTGCTCGCTGCCTCGGTAAGCCTGCGATTCTTCCGATTTGGCGGCGTGCAGAAAATGATCTTGAGCGGCATCTCGGCCGGCTTTCTTTTGTTCGTGTTGTCGAAGATCACGGAGGACATGAGCAAATCGGAATTGTTGTCGCCCGTGGCGGCGGCGTGGATCCCGGTGGTGATCGGCAGCCTGACCGGGTTTGTCGCGCTACTGTACCAGGAGGACGGCTAGTGATGACCTGGCGTAGGTCTTCCTGTCCTCCTGGTGGACGCAGCGCGCGCCTGGGCGCAACAGCTCTCGCTGCACTGCTCGCCTTCGTGCTTGGCGTCGCCGTGTTGCCCACTTCGCTCTCGGCGCAGAGCGTTGACGGCGCTTCCGCGCAGAACGGCGGCGGCGTTTCGGCGCAGAACGTCGGCGGCACTTCCGCACAGGTTCCTATCGGCGTCATGCACTTTCCGCCACGGCCGCCGCCTCCGCCGCGGCAACCGGCGCCGCCGTCGAACGCGCCGATGCTCGTGCAGGCGACCGAGATCAGGTACGACTACACCAACAATTCGGTTGCCGCCGTCGGCAACGTGCAGATCTATTACGGCGGCGCGACTGTTGAAGCCGATCAGGTTATATACGACCAAAAAACCAAGCGGCTGCGCGCCGAGGGCAACGTCCGGCTCACCGAGCCCGACGGCAAGATCACGTATGGCCAAGTCATCGATTTGACCGACGACTATCGCGACGGATTTGTCGATTCACTGCGCCTTGAAACGCCCGACGACACTCGTTTTGCCGCCGCACGCGCTGACCGCGCCAGCGGTAACTACACGGTCCTGCAAAACGGCGTCTACACAGCCTGCGAACCCTGCAAGGACGATCCGCGAAAGCCGCCGCTTTGGCAGGTCAAGGCAGCCCGCATCATTCATGATGAGGGCGAGAAAATGCTTTATTTCGAAGACGCGACCGTCGAGTTTTTCGGGGTACCGCTCGCCTATGTGCCGTTCATGTCGGCGCCCGATCCGACCGTCAAACGCAAGAGCGGGTTTTTGTTTCCGGGTCTGTCGCAGACCACGCAATACGGCTTTGGCATCGAACCCAAATATTTCTGGGCACTGGCGCCGAATTACGACCTCACGCTGTCGGCGCTGTTGACCACGCGGCAAGGCGCGCTTTTCAAGGGTGAATGGCGCCAACGTTTGCTCGAGGGCTCCTACTCGATCAGGGCCGCCGGAATTTTCCAGCAGGACCCCGGCTATTTTGCCACGCGCGATGGCCCCAACAGTCCGACCGCCAGCACGTTTCGCGGCGCGATCCAGAGCGCAGGACAATTCGCGATAACCGACAAATGGGTGTGGGGCTGGACCGGACTGCTGGTGACCGACAGCCAGTTTTTATACGACTACCAGCTCCGGCAGTTTACCGGCGCATTCGACCCGTTCCAGACCGGCTTTGCCGCGGAGGGCGTGTCGCAGCTCTATCTCAGCGGCGCCGGCGACCGAAGCTATTTCGATATTCGGTCCATCTACTATTACGGCTTCTCGCAATTCGACCACCAGGCGCAGATCCCGATCATTCACCCGGTGCTCGATTATTCCAACGTGCTGCCCCAGCAACTGCTTGGCGGGGAGTTCAGCTACAAAGTCAACCTCACCAGCCTGACGCGGCAACAGGCTGAATTTGACGCGATAACGCAAACGGCTCAGTCAACCGGCGTCTGCTCGAGTCCGACCGCCGATACGGCTGTTCCGGGAAACTGCCTGCTGCGCGGCATACCCGGCGACTACACGCGTTTTTCGGCGCAGGCGGATTGGCGCCGCACACTGGTCACCGACAACGGTCAGATGATCACGCCGTTCTTCCGCGTGAGCGGCGACGTCGCAACGGTTACCGTGGACAATACGCCAGGCGTGTCGAACTATATCGCGACCGGAACCGATGGGCTTGCACGCGCCATGCCCGCCGCGGGGGTCGAGTATCGCTATCCGTTCATCAGCGTATCGTCATGGGGAACGCAAACCATCGAACCGATCGCTCAGGTAGTGCTGCGGCCCAATGAGACGGACATCGGAAAGTTCCCCAATGAAGATGCGCAGAGCCTGGTATTCGACACCAGCAATCTATTCGAGATCGACAAGTATTCCGGCTGGGATCGCGTCGAAGGCGGCGGCCGTGCCAACGTCGGAATACAATATACCGCTCAGGTCAATCGAGCCGGGTCGTTCAATGTCATGTTCGGCCAATCGTATCGCTTGTTTGGGCTGAACTCTTTTGCCAGCCCCGATATCACCAATACCGGGCTAAACAGCGGCCTCGACAAAAACGTCTCCGATTACGTCGGCAGCGTCACCTACCAGCCGAATTCGATTTACTCTTTTGCGGTGCGCGGCCGGTTCGACCAGAGCACGTTCACCCCACAACGTCTCGAAGTCGAGACTCGCGCCAATTTCGAGCGCTGGACGCTGCAGTTCCTGTATGGCGACTATGCAGCCCAACCGCTTCTCGGCTTCCTCACGCGCCGCGAAGGCTTTCTGACCGGCGCGTCCGTGAAGCTCACAGCGAATTGGATATTGCTTGGATCGACGCGCTATGACATCGAAAACGATCGCTTCGACCAGGCGCGGCTTGGCGTCGGCTACGTGGACGATTGCTTCATGTTGTCGGTGAACTGGCTCAGCAGTTATACCTATACGACAGTGGCGCTTCCGGTCCGAAATGACACTGTCATGCTGCAATTCAGCTTGCGCACGCTCGGGCCAGACGCTCTGGCTCCGGTGGGCGTTTCCTACTGACCTGGCCGCGATGGAGAGGAACTCGTGATTTCGCTAGTCGAGTTTCGAAATCGATGCAGCGGCTTTGCCGCCGCCCTCTTCGTACTCGCGATCATTGCAACAATTTCGTTCCCCGCGCGGGCCCAACAAATCGTTCTGCTCGTGAACGGCTCGCCGATCACCGATCTCGATATCGCACATCGCGAAAAGTTCCTCGAGATGAGCAACCACAAGAAGCCGAGCCGTCAAGAGGCAATCAACAGCCTGGTTGATGAGACGCTCGAGTTGAAAGAGGCCGCCCGCTACTCGCTGGAGCCGACCGACGCCGACGTTCAGTCGGCCTATGACAACGTTGCGGAGAATATGAGGGTCGATGCGCAGAAACTGACGCAGATCCTTAACAATGGCGGCGCCAGTGCCGACACCCTCAAGCACCGGCTCAAGGCGCAAATCGCGTGGACGACTTTGGTGCGGGGCAGATTCAAAGTGAGCCTGGAAATCGCCGATAAAGACGTCGAGGCGGAACTCCAGCTGCATGAACCGCAGGACAAAGGTCAGGTCGGATACGAATATGTTGTGCGTCCGATCGTTCTCATCGTGCCGCGCGGTGCGCCCGATGCCGCTTACGAAGCCCGTAAGCGCGATGCCGATGCGCTACGCGGTCGTTTTGCGAACTGTACCGATGGGATACCTTTCGCACGCGGGCTTCCGGAAGTCGCCGTGCGCGATCCGATCAACAAATCGTCTGCCGACCTGCCGCCGGCTTTGCGCACCATCCTCGACAATGTCGAGATTGGACATTTGACGCCGCCCGAACAGACTGCAGAAGGCATACAGATGTTCGCGGTCTGCTCAAAAAAGGAGTCGAAGACCGACGCCCCGGGCCTCAAGGAAGTTCGAGACAAGCTGTTCGAAAAGAAGTTTGGGACTAAGGCCAATCGCTATCTTGCCGATCTACGGCGGCAAGCGATGATCGAGTACAAATAAATGTCGTTGCCGAACCGGTTTTCACTTCTGCCGCCATGCTGTAGAAGCGATTTGTGCAACCTCTGGCATTGACGCTCGGCGAACCCGCCGGGATCGGCCCGGACCTTGCGCTGACGATTTGGCAACGGCGCGCCGAGCTCGATATACCGCCCTTCTACATTATCGCCGAACCGGATTTCCTCGGCCGGCGCGCCAATCGGCTTGGCTTGCGGATTCCGATCGAGCGCGCGACTGCGGCCAGTGCGGCGGCCATATTCCGTTCCGCTCTTCCGGTGGCCGCGCTCGGCCTGCCCATCAGCACCGAACCCGGCAAACCCGATGCATCGAGCGCGCCCGCCGCAATCGCGGCGATCCGCCACGGCGTCACCGATGTGATGGCTGGTTCCGCAGCCGCGATCGTCACCAACCCCGTCGCCAAGAATGTGCTCTACAATTCCGGCTTCGCGGAGCCGGGTCACACCGAATTTCTCGCCAAGCTGGTCCAGGAAACCTCAGGCAAGGTGTTGCGGCCGGTGATGATGCTGTGGTCGCCGGAATTGGCGGTGGTGCCGGTAACGATCCACCTGCCGCTTCGAGAAATATTCAAACAGCTTTCGATCGAACTCATCGTCGAGACCGGACGAATTGTTGCGCGCGATCTGCGCCGACGCTTCGCTCTCGCCCGGCCTCGCCTGGCGATTGCCGGCCTCAACCCGCACGCCGGCGAAGCCGGCATGCTCGGCGAGGAAGACCGCACCATCGTCGCCCCGGCCGTCGCCGCGCTCACCGCCGACGGCATCGACGCGAAGGGTCCGCTCCCCGCCGATTCGATGTTTCATGAGGCGGCGCGGGCGAGCTACGACGCCGCTTTGTGCATGTATCACGATCAGGCGCTCATCCCGATCAAGACGCTCGCGTTCGACCATGCGGTGAATGTGACGCTCGGCCTTCCTTTCGTGCGTACCTCACCGGATCATGGCACCGCCTTCGATATTGCCGGAACTGGGACTGCAGATCCGACCAGCCTGATTGCCGCGCTGCGGCTCGCGGCTCGACTCGCCGGATCGCCCGGGTCAACCGCCAAGGCAGCGGTATCGAACGCCGCGTCGTGATGCAGCCATTCGATGAACTGCCGCCGCTGCGCGAGGTTATTCGCCGCTATGACCTAACCGCGCGAAAATCGCTCGGCCAGAACTTTCTCCTCGATCTCAATCTTGCCGCGCGGATCGCGCGTGCGGCGGGACCGCTCGAGACGGTCACAGTCGTCGAGATCGGTCCGGGGCCAGGCGGGCTTACGCGCGCGCTATTGGCGCTTGGGGCGCCACGAATCATTGCCGTCGAGCGCGACGATCGCGCAATCGGCGCGTTGCAGGAAATCGCCGCCCGCTATCCCGGCCGGCTCGAAATTGTCGCCGGTGATGCACTCGACTTCGATGCGCGGACGCATCTTTCTCCGGGTCAGGCGCGTATCGTCGCCAATCTGCCTTACAACATTGCGACCGCTTTGCTGGTGATGTGGATCACCGTCGAGCCGTGGCCGCCATGGTACGATTCGGCGGTTCTGATGTTTCAGCGTGAAGTCGCCGAGCGCATCGTCGCCGAAGTTGGATCAGACAGTTACGGCCGTTTGTCCGTGCTGGTGCAGTGGCGCTGCAAGCCTCGTATCGCCTTTGATGTGAACGCGTCTGCGTTCGTGCCGCCGCCCAAGGTAAAATCCTCCGTGGTGCGGCTCGTTCCGCGGCCCGCGCCGCTTTCTTGCGAGCGCGCCATGCTTGAAGCGGTGACGCAGGCGGCATTCGGCCAACGGCGCAAGATGCTGCGGCAGAGCTTGCGATCGCTGGGGACTGACACAGCAGAGCTCATCACGGCGGCCAGACTCGATCCGACCGCGCGCGCGGAAGAGGTTTCGGTGGAGCAATTCGTGCTGCTCGCGCGCACGCTTAAAGTGCAACGCGGGCGCGATAGAGCAATTGAAAAGGCGGGCGCCTCGGGCGATAAAACCGCATGAGCGAGTTTCGCCGCCAGTCTCTTGTCGCTTATGGGCAGCCGCTCCGCGAAACCGTTGCCGATCGTCCGGCGCCGCGCGGCACCGAGGTTCTTATCCGCGTGACATGCTGCGGGGTGTGCCATTCCGATCTCCACGTTCAGGATGGCTATTTCGCACTCGGCGGCGACAAACGCCTCGACATCACCAAAGACCGCGCTTTGCCGTTTACGCTTGGGCATGAGATCGCGGGAATCGTTGAAGCCGCAGGTGAAAACGCCGCGGGCGTTGTCATCGGCCACGAAGTCGCCGTCTATCCCTGGATCGGCTGCGGCGCCTGCCCGGCCTGTCGCGCCGGCGAGGAGAATATGTGCGCCGCGCATCATCATCTTGGCATCGCCGTCGACGGTGGTTTTGCAAGTCACGTTCTGGTGCCGCACCCGCGTTATCTGCTCGACCATGCGCCGCTGCCGGCAACGTTCGCCGGTCCATTGATGTGCTCAGGCCTAACCGCCTATGGCGCCCTCAAACGACTGGGCGCTCACGCGGAGCGCGGGCCAGTCCTGCTCGTTGGCCTCGGCGGCGTCGGCATGATGGGCCTGGCGCTTGCTCGCGCACTATTTCGCCAACCGCCGCTTGTTGCCGACATCGATCCACAAAAGCGGCAAGCCGCGCTTTCAGCCGGCGCCACTCAGGCCTTCGATCCAGCGGACCCGCAGGCGCGTAAAGCGGTCATGGCGGCGACTGGCGGCGGCCTGTACGCGGTCTGCGACTTTGTCGGCTCGGACAAATCGCTGCAATTCTCGACCGGAATTTTGGCACGCGGCGGCAAGGTCGTCGTCACCGGCCTGCTTGGCGGCAGCTTCTCGATCCCTGCGGCCATGATCGCGATCAAAGCGATTGCCATCGAGGGCACTTTGACCGGCACATTGGCGCAGGCGCGCGAACTCATGGCGCTAGCGTGTTCGGGGAAAATCGCTCCGATACCGACGCATGCACGGCCGCTCGATCAGGCGCAGGCGGCGCTTGAGGATTTACGCGCCGGCCGCGTGGTGGGGCGCACTGTGCTGGCGAATTAAGCCGGAACTTCCGAATCCGCTCGTCCCCGCGATCGCCCTTCGCTCGCGTTACGAGCTACGGCGGGTTTGGATCCGCCGAAGCGCCGAGCGCGAATGCGGAAAGCGGCACCCAGCCTCTCTTTTCAGCCTTTCAGCTCTACTGGATTCAGGCATTTTGCCGGAATGAGCGGGAAGCGGCAGCTTGGATTAGCGATCACGTCAGGTATTGCCGAATCTTTGCCAGCAATTGGCGCGGGCTGTATGGCTTTGGCACGTAGTCGTCGCAGCCGGCTTCCCGCGCTTTCTTTTCTTCGCCGCTGAGCGCATACGACGTGACCGCGATGATCGGTATCGATTTCAAGTCGGCATCGCTTTTGATCCGGCGCGTGGCGGTATAGCCGTCCATCACCGGCAACTGAATATCCATCAAAATCAGGTCCGGCCGCTGTTTCGCGATCGCCGCCAGCGCCTCCTCGCCATTGTCGGCCTCGGTGATTTCATAGTCGGTCCCGGCCAACACATCGCGAATGATTTGCCGATTGTCCGGCTGATCCTCGACCACCAGGATGCGCTTGCTCATTGTGCCCCCGTTGCGACCTCCACCTGACGCTCGACCCGGACCGGGACGGTAAAGGAAAACGTCGAGCCTTGGCCGAGCGTCGAATCGATCCAAATCCGGCCGCCGTGCATTTCGACGATGCGCTTTGAGATCGCAAGCCCCAAGCCGGTGCCGCCTTTCTTGCGGGTGATCGAATTATCGGCCTGCTGAAACTCCTGAAACAGCTTGGCTTGATCACTCGCCGAAATGCCAGGACCGGTATCGCGAACCGCGACTTTGAATGCGCCGTCGGCGACGCCGACATTGATGCAGATTTCCCCCGAGTCGGTGAATTTGATTGCGTTGCCGACCAGGTTGAGCAGCACCTGGGTGAGCCGGCGCTCGTCACCGCGTCCTGGCGGCAGGTCAGGCGTGACTTCGACTTTGAATCCAAGTTTCTTGTCCGCAGCCAATGGTTCGATGGCGCTGTAAACCGTCTGAGTGACGCCCTGCAGCGAGTAATCGTTGAGATCGAGCACGAGTTGGCCGGCTTCGATCTTCGACAAATCGAGTACGTCGTTGATCAGGCCCAAGAGGTGACGCCCGTTGCTCTCCAGGCGCTTGAGCACGGCGCTCATCTTTTCCGATGGCTCGCCATAAGCGCCGTCCGCCATCAATTCGGTATAGCCCAGGATGGCGTTGAGCGGCGTGCGCAGTTCGTGGCTCATATTGGCGAGGAATTGCGATTTGTGCTTGCTCGCCTCCTCGAGCTGCCGGCTCTTGTCCTGAATTTCGTCGAACAAGCGCACGTTTTCAATTGCGATCACCGCCTGGTCTGCGAAGGAGATGGCCAACTCGATCTGCTTTTCCGTGAACGCCTGCACCTTCTTGCGAGCTAAGATGATGACGCCAATCGGCGTGCCCTCCCGCAGGAGCGGAATCCCCAAGGTGGTGTGGAAACCAGCCCTCTTTGACGCTCCGATCATCGTGTACTCCGGATCGGCCTGCACGTCAGTGATGTGAACAGGGTTGCCGTCTAACAAAACGCGCCCAGCGACTGTCCCTCGTCCCGGCCCGACGGGGTGACTTTGCATGTACTCGTCATACTCACTCGGCGAGCCATGGCTTGCAACGTGTAGAAAAGCGGAGCCCTCTGGACGACGGATAGCCGTCATGTCCGCCTCGCAAAGCCGAGCAACCGATTCAACAAGAGTCTGGAGCACGGTCTTAAGATCGAACGTCGAACGGCTGATGACCTTGAGCACGTCGGCGGTCGCGGTCTGCTGTTGCAACGATTGGCGCAGCTCGTTGAGCAGCCGCGCGTTCTCGATGGCAATGACGGCCTGTCTCGCAAAGTTGGTCAAGAGTTCGATTTGCTTATCCGTGAATGCCCCCGCGACTTGGCGAAAAATGGTAATCACGCCGATCAGCTCATCTTCGTGGAGCATCGGCACGCTGAGCGCGCCACGATGTCCTCCTAGCGACACCGCGGAAGTCAGCCACGGATCGCCTTCTACATACGCTTGTAACTTTGTTATATCCGCGATCTGCGCCGGCTGCTTCGTCTGTATCGCCCGGTAGCTCGTGGTATTTGGACTGGGGTGGAGGATTCCCAGACGCTGTTCGGCATAGGCGGGCGGCGCATTATGCATCGCCGCGGCGTGCAAGCCGTCGCCCTCGCGTAGATAAAGATTACCGAACTTAGCCCCGCAGAGGCGTACGGCGTTCTCTAAGATTATCTCGAAGACAGGTTTCAAATCTCCAGGTGAAGAGCTAATGACTTCCAGCACCTTCGATGTGGCCGTCTGTTGCTCCAATGATCCGGTCAGATCGTCGGTGCGCTGACGCAGCTCGTTGAGCAGCCGCG
>JBPYFG010000231.1:0-5802 GCA_051986365.1 Xanthobacteraceae bacterium | reverse complement strand
CCGATCGGGTCCGCTGGGAGCACATCCAGCGCATTTATGAGCTCTGCGGCCGCAACGTTTCCGAAACCGCGCGCCGGCTGAACATGCATCGCCGCACGTTGCAGCGCATCTTGGCCAAGCGCGCGCCGAAATAATTCCCTTATCAGCCGCTGGATGCTTTGACACGGCGGGCCCGCGCCCGCCGCCTAGAACTCGCCGTTGTAAGGTCCTTGCGGATCGGCAACCGCCTGCAGCCGCAGCGCCGCCGCATGGGCAAAGCGCAAGGTCACCGATCGGCGGGTTGCGGCGGGAATGCGCTGCTCCGGCGCTTCGCTCACGATCGAGGCGCCGAACGCATCGGCGACGATCAAGCCGGCCTCACCGGGGAAAATATCGCACGGCACGCCGGCATGGGTAGCAAAGAACAGCCGATCACAGTGCCGGCGATAATCCATCCATTTTTGGTCGGCGCGGAAGTCGGCGACCGACGATTTTATCTCAACAATGATGATTTCACCGTCGCGGCCGAGCGCGACGAGGTCGGCGCGCCGACCTGACGGCAGCGGCAGTTCGCTGACGACGCAATAGCCGAGCGCGTGCAAATAGCGCGCGGTGCCGCGCGCGATTGCGAGCGCCGTTTCCGATTGCCGCCCGTCAACCAAAGGCGAGTCTGATGATGCGATTCGGGCGGCCACGCTGGCTGAAGCGTCGGTGCTCATGCTGAGAATTCCAGGGAGCGGCACGTTTGAGAGCGGACGATGGACGAGCTTGGGCACGCAACGGACTCCACGCGGACCAGACTCACGAGACTCACGATGGTCTCATTCTGCCGCGCCGGCGCGCTCCGGAAAAGCCCTCGCCAGCGCCTCGCGCGAAGCGGCAATCACGCCGCGTTCGGTGATTAGCCCGGTTATGAGCCGCGCCGGCGTCACATCGAAGCCGTAATTGGCGACAGGCGAGCCGTCGGGCACGATCCGCACGGTTTCGATGCCGCCTTGCGCGGTGCGGCCGGTCATGGTCGCCATCTCGTCGGCGCCGCGTTGTTCGATCGGGATCTCGGCAAGCCCGTCGCTGATCGAGAAGTCGATGGTCGGCGACGGCAGCGCCACATAGAACGGGATGTTGTTGTCGCGCGCAGCAAGCGCTTTCAAATACGTGCCGATCTTGTTGCACACGTCGCCTGCCGCGGTGACCCGGTCGGTGCCGACAATGACCAGATCGACAAGCCCGTGTTGCATGAGATGGCCGCCGGTATTATCGGCGATCACCGTATGCAGCACGCCATGCCGGCCCAGCTCCCACGCAGTCAGCGACGCGCCTTGGTTGCGCGGCCGCGTCTCGTCGGCAAAGACGTGAATGGCGATGCCGTTATCGTGCGCCCGATAGATCGGCGCGGTGGCGGTACCGACATCGACCGCCGCCAACCAGCCGGCATTGCAATGGGTGAGGACGTTGACCGGCTGGCCGGGCTTCTTGCGCTTGGCCGCCGCTTCGATCAGCGGTAATCCGCTTTTGCCGATGGCCGAGTTGATGGCGATGTCCTGCTCGCAGATTTCCTCGGCGCGCCGGTAGGCAGCGGCAACGCGATCGCCGCGCGCGCGATTGCGCACCGCGGCGACCATTTCGTCGAGCGCCCATTTGAGATTAATCGCGGTCGGTCGAGTCCGCAGCAAGGTCGCGAAGGCGCGATCCAGCGCTTCGTCGGACGCATCCGCCCGCAGCGCCAGGCAAACGCCATAGGCCGCAGTCGCGCCGATTAGTGGCGCGCCGCGCACCAGCATCGCCCTAATCGCATGTGCCGCATCTTCCAGGCTGGTGAGGCGGGCGGTCGTTAGCCGGTGCGGCAGCGCGGTCTGATCGATGATGCCGATCGACCAGCCGTCGGGTTCCAGCCAGATGCTGCGCATCGATTTGCCGTCAACTTTCATGGCTTTCCTTTTAGCGGTCCACGCTGATCCCGGAAACCATTGGCGTCAACGTTGGTGGGCCTTTCCAAGCAAACTTGCCAGCGGCGAAGACATGCCACAGATTCGTGGGCAATCCGCATGGAGGCGCCCGGTGGCCGCGATCGATTACGAAGTTGAATATAACAATCGCGCCCGCGTGCCCGAGCACCCCGAGATTTTTGCCCGCTGGACCTATGAAGCGGAGCTTTACCGGGCCGAGATGCTCAAAAACAGCCGCGCCGAGCTCGGCCTGACCTATGGCAGTACGCCGCGACAGACCATCGATCTCTTCCTGGCAGAGCGGCATGAGAATGCGCCGCTCGCGATTTTTATTCATGGCGGCTGGTGGCGTTCGCTCGAACCGTCGGTGTTCAGCCAAATGGCGCGCGGGCCGAATGAGCGCGGCATTTCCGTCGCCGTCGTCGGCTATGATCTATGCCCCAACGTCACCATTGCCGATATCATCGAGCAAATGCGCCGCATGTGCGCGTTCCTTTGGCAACGGTTCGGACGGCGGATGACGGTCTATGGCCATTCGGCCGGCGGGCACCTCGCCGCCGCGCTCCTTGCCACCGATTGGCATGCGCTCTATCCGAAAGCCCCTGCCGATCTCGTCCCGGCAGCCTATTCGATCTCCGGCGTGTTCGATTTGACGCCGCTCCTTTCCACCAGCGTGAATGCGGATCTCCGCCTCGACCCCGCCGAAGCACGCAAGGTTTCGCCGCTATTTTGGCCGGTCGCGTCGAATCGCGTCTTCGATGCTGTGGCCGGCGGGCTTGAATCAAGCGAGTTCAAGCGGCAGAGCCGCACCATCGCGCAGACCTGGCAGCAGACCGGTGCGCAAGCGCGCTACGAGGAAGTCGCCGGAACCAACCACTTCACCGTGATCGATCCGCTGTCCGATCCGCAAAGCACGATGGCGGCGCGCGTTGCCGATTTGGCGAAAATTGCCGGACCTTGAACGAAAAGCGGCGCGATCGGATTGCGCCACGCTGTCAGATCTTCACGCGGCATGCGAGGCGGGCGCGACGGCGCTCTGGCGCGTCAGCAAAACGCAAGCCGACGCCACAAAGATCAGCGCAAAGCCGATCATGTCGGCAGCCGTCGGCACCTCGCCCAGAATCAGAAACGATCCGATGACGCCGATGACCGGGGAAGCGAGCACGCCAAGCGACGCGGTCACCGCCGGCAGCCGCCGGATGATGGTGAACCACAGCGCATAGGCGATGCCGCTGCTGGCGATCCCGGTCCACGCCGTCGCGAGATAGCCGTCGAGATGCGCGCCGCCAAAATGCGGGCCGCCGTCAAAGATCAGCATGCAGACAACGAGGATGACGGCGGCGATTGTCATTTGCCAACTGCCCACTCCCATCTGATCGGCCCCGATCTGCGCCCACTTCAGGTAAACCGTGCCGCCGCCCCAAGACACGCCAACTGCGAGCGCCAGCACGACCCCGAGCGGAATTCCATGGGCGGCCAGCGGATAAATGAGGATGGCGAGGCCGGCGGCGCACAGCACCAGCGCGGTCCCCTGCACGCGATTGGGCCGCTCGCCAAGGAACGGCCACGCCAGCAAAGTCGACCAGATCGGCATGGTGTAGGCGAGGATTGCCACGCGCGATGTGGTGGCCACCATCTGGGCGAAAGCGCTGAACAGGCTGAACGCGACGATGTTGAGCAGCGACGCGATCAGGATATGCGCCCAAGCTTTCGGCGAAGGAATGCGCAAGCTGCGCCGCATGAACACGCACAAGAGGAAGTACGTGACCGCGCCCAAAACTGCAGCGCTGCCGCGCATGGTCAGCGGCGGGATTTCATTGAGCGCGATTTTCATCACCGGCCAGGTAATGCCCCAGATCAGGCCAAGCGCGACAAGCATCAGGCGCGCGCCGATATCGGCGTGCGCTGAGCCGCCGCTTTTAGGATCTGGATTTATCACGGAGCTTTCGGCCCGGCGGCCACGAACCAGTCGGCGATCTGCGCGCCGGTCCAGAACAGCACGTCCGATTTCTTGCGAATGACCTCGAAAATGCGGCGCAAATACTTCACTCGGTGTGGCGCGCCCATAATGTAGGGGTGCATCGACAACGCCATGATGCGCGCTGACGCGGCGGAATCGGCATAAATCTGTTCGAACTGGTCGAGCGCACGTTCGCAATATTCGGACGCCTTGTGGTGCTGGATCAGCATCATCGCTACGTCATTGCATTCCTGCGTGTAGGGCAAGTTGAGGATCGGCCTGCCGCGGGTCTTGAGCCACACCGGCTGATCGTCGAGCACCCAGTCGGCGACATAGTCGTAGCCTTCATCGGAGAGCACGTCCGGGGTTTGCCAGGTTTCGGTCAATCCGGGGCCGAGCCAGCCACGCGGCCGCTTGCCGGTGGCTTTGGCGATGACCTCGCGCACTTTGCGAATATCCGCGCGCTCATCAGGGACCTTCTGCAGATTGCGCTGGGTGAAGCCGTGGCCCATGAATTCCCAATTCCGATCGACCGCCGCGCGCGCGATCTGCGGGTAGGCGGCGAGCGCCGAACCGTTGATGGCAAGCACGCCGGGTATTGCGAAGGCGTCGAAGATTTCAACGAACCGCCAGAACCCGACACGATTGCCATATTCGTGCCAGGCCCAGTTCGGCACGTCCGGCATCGGCGCGCCGCCGGCCGGTGGGGTGATCACGGTGCGCGGCATCGGCTGAGTCGCATCCCATTCCTCGACATTGATGACGACCCAGACCGCCATGCGGGCGCCGTTCGGCAGTTTCAGTGGCGCCCGATCGGTGATCGGCGAATAAGCGAGCCGATCGGTCGGCAGCATCACTGATTTGGCGGTGGATTTTCGGGAAGCGGACTCGCGGGAAGCGGATTTTGCCGGACGTTTGACCATTGCCGTGGCAGCCTTTCCGCGCCGGGTGATAGCAGGACCGCCGCGCGCTGTCTTGCTAGCGCTGCCTTCCTGGCGCTGCGGCGGCAGCCGGTCGCGGTTTCGGATTTGGAATGTTTCTCAAGCTTTTCGCGCAGGCGCCTGTTGTTGCACCGCATTTCGCTTCATGTTAGCAACCGGCGATTTCCGGACGCGGCCTTAGCGCCACGCCCGGCCAATGACAGTCCCGCTTGAATTCCGCTTGAGTGCCAGTGGCTTGTGCCGATCATGCGCCGGTTGCAGGTCTTGCGGAGAAGCTCAAGAACACCGCGATCGAGTAAGCGCAGCGAGCACAGACTTTGGCAGCCGAAACACCCGTTCTGTCCGGCATGGCCGGCCGCTATGCGACCGCTTTGTTTGACCTCGCGCTAGAGGCGAACGCAATCGAGGCGGTGAAAGCCGATCTTGATCGCTTCGATGCGCTCGTCGCCGAGAGCGCCGACCTGACCCGGCTCGTGCGCAGTCCGGTCTTTTCCGCGCAGGAACAATTGCAGGGTCTCTCAGCCGTGCTCGAACGGGTCGGCATCCGTGGCCTCACGGCGAATTTCCTCAAGCTTGCCGCGTCCAACCGGCGGCTGTTCGCGGTGCGCGACATGATCAAGGCGTTCCGCGCACTGGTCGCCCGGCATAAAGGCGAAGCCACCGCCGCGGTGACTGTGGCCGAACCGCTCAAGGATCAGCATGTCGATGCGCTGCGCGCCGCGCTCAAAGCGGTCACCGGCAAGGACGTCGATCTCGATATCGAGGTCGATCCGGCCATTCTCGGCGGGCTTGTCGTCAAGCTCGGCAGCCGCATGGTCGACACCTCGCTCCGCACCAAACTCAATGGCATCAAGCACGCGATGAAAGAGGCTCGCTAATGGATATCCGCGCCGCGGAAATTTCCGCAATCCTCAAAGAGCAGATCAAAAATTTCGGACAAGAGGCCGAGGTCTCCGAGGTCGGACAGGTGCTGTCA
>JBPYFG010000230.1:0-2531 GCA_051986365.1 Xanthobacteraceae bacterium | reverse complement strand
AAGCAACGATCATCGCGCACGAAAAGACCCGGGCGCATCTGGCGACGGAGTATTACCTGTTTGGCGAGGACCGGTACGAGAAAGCGCTGCCCACAGCGGCTCATCCGACCGTGACCTTTTTTACCGGCGACCAGGCGCTGGCCGGCAAGGAGCGGATCGAGTACGGCCACCTGCTCGAGGCCCACACCGACGGCGATATCTACGTATTCTTCCGGGACGCGAACGTGCTGGCCGCGGGCGATGCCATCTCGCCGCTCAGGGATCCCGTGCTTGACTGGTTTGGCGGCGGCTGGCTGGGCGGGCGCGCCGATGCGCAGGAAAAACTCTTGAAACTCACCGATGAGAAGACGCGGATCGTGCCGAGCTACGGTCCGGTGGTGGGCCGCGCCGAGCTGCAGGCTGAGTGCGACATGACGCGGGTGCTCTTCGACCGCATGCTTGATCTCCTCAGGAAGGGCATGAGCGCACAAGAAATGCTCGATGCGGGACTGATGAAGGATCTCAATCGGACCTTCCGCGACCCGCTGAGGTTCGCCTACGACGCCCATAAGGGCTATTGGGCGCATCACAATTCTCTCGCAGGCAATGTGCTCTGATGGACACCGCCATGAACACCGTTACGACACGTGCCATTTTCGCAGCCATTTTCTGCCTCGCAGCGGCCAGCACGGCTGCCGCCGCCGATGACACCCTCGCCGGTCTGATCCAGGCCGGTAATCGGGACGCTGCGCTCAAGCGGATTGCCGCGGGCGCCGATGTGAACGCGGCCCAGGGAGACGGCACGACGCCGCTGCACTGGGCGGTCTACAAGATCGACGCGGATCTCGTCCGCGCGCTGCTCGCGCGCGGGGCTAAGCCGGATGCCGTCAACAATTACGGCTCGAGCCCTTTGGCGGAGGCGGCAAAGGTTGCCAATGCGCGCCTGGTCGCAACGCTGCTCGATGCCGGCAGCAACGTGGAGGCGCCCAACCAGGAGGGCCAGACGGCCCTCATGCTGGCCGCGCGCGCGGGATCCCTGGACGTTGCCGAGTTGCTGGTGCGCCACGGCGCCAATGTCAATGCACGCGAGACATGGCGCGGCCAGACGGCGCTGATGTGGGCGGCGGCCGCGGGCTCAGCCGAGCTGACGCGGTTTCTCATCGACCATGAGGCGGACGTCAATGCCCGGGCGCTGGCCAACGACTGGCCGAGCCAGATGACCGGCGAGCCGCGCAATCAGTATCGCCCGGCCGGCGGCCTGACACCGCTGCTCTATGCGGCGCGCTCGGGATGTACGGATTGCGTGCGAGCGCTGCTGGACGCCGGCGCGGATCCTAACCGGCCGAACCCCGACGGGGTGACGCCGCTGATGGTGGCCATCGACAATTTCGCGTTCGACACCGCAAAGCTCCTGTTCGAGCACGGCGCCAATCCGCATCTGTGGGATTGGTGGGGCCGCAACGCGCTGTACACGGCGATCGACATGAATACGTACAGCCTGGATGCGTACGAAGAACGCACCGGGCCGCCCATCGTGACGACGAAGACCACCGCGCTCGAGCTCGCACGGCTGTTTCTCGCCGCCGGCGTCAACCCCAATCTTCAGTTGAACATGCATCGGCCCGGGCGCGGCGGTAACTCCGGTCGCTTCGCCGATGAGATCATAACCGCCGGCGCCACGCCCATGTTGCGCGCCGCCGCGGGGCAAGACAGCGCGGCGGTGCGGCTGTTGCTGGAATACGGAGGGCGTGTCGACGTGCCCAACGTGATGGGCGTGACGCCCCTGATGGCCGCCGCGGGGCTAGGGATGGAACCCAGCCCGCGCTTCAGTCCCAGCGCCAAAGATGCGCAGGATCGGTCGATCGCGACGCTCGAAATCCTGTTGGCGGCCGGCGCCGACGTGAACGCGCGGATCACCGACGTCACGAGCAGGACCGCGCGCATGGGGCGTGGCAGCACGCTGCCGGAGCGGGGTGGTCAGAGCGCGTTATTCGGCGCGGTGCAATGGGCTTGGCCCCGCGTGGTCCGGTATCTGATCGATCACGGCGCGGAAGTGGCCATCGTGGACGACCGCCGCGTGTCGCCGCTCGACGCGGCTTTGGGCCGGGCCGGCAGCAGCGATAATCGGCCCTCCCCCGAGGTCGCCAAGATACTCCAGACGGCAATCGGGCAGTAGACTGTAGGATTAGGGGTGAGTCTTGTCGCCCGTCAGAGCGACGGGCGCGTCGGTAATTTGTTGTGAGCCGCGGCAGCGCCAAACGCGCTCTCCTCCACTGGAGGCTATTGTCGATAAAATACTCCGCGGCGATTTGAGAAAGTTGGTCGGAGTGGCAGGATTTGAACCTGCGACCCCCTCGTCCCGAACGAGGTGCGCTTCAGGTACTTGGCCGCCATAGCGTCCGCGCGCCAATGTGTCGTCGTTTGGTAGCTATGTGGTAGCTAGCATTCCGGAGGTTTGTAAAAAGACGACCTAACGCATTGAAATCATGGCGCGCCCGACAAGATTCGAACTTGTGACCTCTGCCTTCGGAGGGCAACGGTTCTTTCTCATC
>JBPYFG010000229.1:0-2119 GCA_051986365.1 Xanthobacteraceae bacterium | reverse complement strand
TGGTGCACTGGCCAATCGAACCCGGGTCTGCGCAGGGGCAGCGCGAGATCAGGTGTTGCAAAATCGCAGGCCAGAAGTTTTACACCACGCTCCACCAGCCAGTGCGCCGCGCCAACAGTGATACTTGGGTTGATGTCGTAAACATCAGTATCAAACTTCGCGCTCCAGCCCGTCTCGAGGGCAACAATGTCACCCTCTTGGACCAGCTTGTCGTAGTGTTCGAAATCTTTCTTATCGATTAAACCGCCTGGCTCAATGTCGAAGTGAAGTACGACACCCCTGCCGCAAAGGCGGTGTAGGGGAATCTCATCGAACGTTGGTCCATCATTGTAGAAATGTCGGGGGGCGTCGACATGCGTGCCTGTGTGCACGATCATTTCAAAGCGCATGACGTTGATCGGATCCTTCGGCAGCGTCATAAAATGCTCAAACCGTGGGGGCGGAAACACATGCGCACGCGGCAAGTGCATGCTTAAGGGGTAGGAAAGATCGTGCCACGGCCCAGCGGCACGCGAAGCACGCGTTTCAGGCAACGGTCTCCAGCCGCGCCATCCGAGGCCACGTGTCTCGCATTTCTCGCACATTGAGTTGCCACTAAGCCTTTATAGTGAGCTTCACGAGGTCAGTAATCTTCGCGAGGGACTCGACTTTTCGAGCCATCTCGATGATGCGTCTAGTCTCATTGTCACTTCGCGACTCCAATTCCTTGGTACGTGTCGCTCACGGACGAACGCGGATGACCGTCTTCCCCGCGCGGCGCTCGGTCGCGTTGAAGGTGGCGACGGCCTCGTCGAGGGTCGAGACGTTGCCGATGTTCGTCCGCAGTCGTCCGTCACGCACCCGCTGGACGATCTCACTCAGTTGGGCACGATCGGACTCGACAACGAAGTCGACCGCCAGGCCGTCGGCGGGCCGCACCTCGGTCGGCCCGACGATGGACACCAATGTGCCTCCGGCTCGAATCAGGCCTGCTGACCGCTTCTGGATGTCGCCGCCGATAACATCGAACACTAGATCGACGCCGCCGGCGTCTTCGAGGGCGTCGTTGTCGAGGTCGACGAACTCCTGCGCGCCGAAGTCGAGCGCCTTCTGACGGTCGGCGGCGCGTCCGGTGCCGATGACGTAGCCGCCGGCCTCACGTGCGAGCTGCGTCACCATCGACCCGACTGCGCCGGCCGCGCCGTGCACGAGGACGCTCTGCCCCGCCTGAAGACGGCCATGCTGGAACAGTCCCTGCCACGCGGTGAGGCCCGAGATTGGCAGGCTCGCGCCCACCGTGAAGTCGACGTCGCCCGGCAGCGGCGCGAGGTTGCGCGCCTCGATGGCTACATACTCCGCCAGGGTGCCGTCGCGATGCCAGTCGGCGAGGCCGAACACTCGCTGTCCTACCGACAGCCCCGTCGTGCCGTAGCCGAGAGCGGTGACCACTCCGGCCAGCTCGTGGCCGGGGATCGACGGTGTTCGGTCACGGTCGCGGCGATCGGCCCAGGTCGAGGGCCACGCCAGCTCAGTCGGGACGAACCCCGACGCATGAATCTGAACGACGACGTCGTTTATCGCCGCCGGCGGCTCGGGCCGCTCCACGAGCTTCATCCCGGCCGTTCCCGCAGCCTGGTCCGTCACGACTATCGCCTTCATGATAATTTTATCCTCGGTCATTTGTCTGTTTGGTGGAACGTTGTAGGGGTGATCAGGAATTTCAAGCGGTGATGACCGAAGCCAAACTGCTACCGCCCGACAAACGCCTGCTGTTTCTGGAACGCATTGAAGCTGTGGTGCGGTCGCGCCATTGCGACGTGCAAACCGCAATCAATGAAGCGATGGCCGGGCTGAAACACAACGCGGCAGCCGAATAGCTTTTTGCTTGCCGGCCGATGATATCTGGATCACGCCGGACGCCGCGCCGACCGCCGCGATGATCAAAAACCCGGTAACGTGATCGCCAATGACCAATTTGCCGGCCCAACAGACCTTGAAATGACTTCCGTCTTTGGGCCCTTGGCGGACACGAGCCGTGCGCTGCACATGTCTGCTTCTGGCCCATAGCAGACATTGCCTCTTGCACTGCACATGTCCGCTTTCGGGGGTAAAGCGGACATGACTCCTGAGGCAAGTTTGT
>JBPYFG010000228.1:0-4693 GCA_051986365.1 Xanthobacteraceae bacterium | reverse complement strand
AGCAGCAGGGCGCGACGCTAACGGTCTCGACCGGTCCGAGAATACGGCGCAGGCGATGAATGTCGGCGCGGGCGCCGAGAATCCACGGCGCTTTGTCGGCCTCATCGACGTCCGGATTGGCTTCCAGATGCGCGATCCGCTTGGTGTCGACGTAGATTGCGTCGCGAATGCACCAATAGCAGAGCGGCTCAGCTGGCCCGTAAACGACCGACGGCGCATAGATGACGCGCCGCGCGTGCGCGGCGCGCCACAAATCCGCTGCCTGCGCCGGAGCGGCGATCGCGGCAAGCGATGCGGCGATGGAGAGCACGCAGATCGAAACAAGCCTGATCATCGCCAAAGTCCGATCCCGCAATGCCCGAGTCTGAAGCGATGATAGCGAAACAGCGCCGTCCTGAAAAATCAAAAATCGCTGCGCTCATGCGACGGCGGCGATTGCCCTGTTGATCGCGACCTCATGCAGTAGCGCGCGCAGCTCTTTCGCCCGTTTGCCGCCGAACGCCGCCTCGAATCGCGCTTGCGCCCGATGCCAGGCTTCGCTCGCGGCGCGCAAGCGCGCCGCCCCGGCCTTGGTCAATTGCAGTTCCTTGCTGCGGCGGTCGATCCGGCCCGGCCTTACCGAGATCAATCGATCGCGCTGCAGCGGCAGAATGTTCCGGCCAAGCGTAGTCCGATCCATAACCAGCTCGGCGGCAAGCGCATTGATCGACATCGGTCCTTTGCGTTGCAGCCTTGCAAGAATGGAATATTGGGTGGTGCGCAAACCACTCGCTGCGAGAAATTGATCATAGAATTGCGAGATATGGCGCGCCGCCTGGCGCAGCGCCAGACAATTGCAGCCTGCGGGATTGGTCCATTCGGGTTCCATCGCGGTCCGCCATCGCTTGATTTAGGCGTATATACGCTTATATCCTACGTCGTTCAAGGAAGGCGCCTCGGCGAAACCGGCGGAGCGACCAAATGCCCACTGCATTCATGCCGGTTGCTAACGCCACGACATCGGTCGCGGCCACCGAGGTCCCCTCCCCCGCCAATCCCACAGCGCCGGACGAGCCGCGCTACGATCTGCGGACGCGCGCGCTGATCGAGGGCCCGATTGCGGCAACCCTGATCCGGCTCGCCGCCCCCAATGTGCTCGTCATGTTGGCGCAGACTTCGGTGGGTCTCGTCGAGACTTATTTTGTCGGCAAGCTCGGCACCGATCCGCTCGCCGGCGTGGCGCTGGTATTTCCGGTGGTGATGCTGATGCAGATGATGTCGGCCGGCGCCGTGGGTGGCGGCATGTCGTCGGCGATCGCGCGGGCGCTCGGCGGCGGCCGGCGCGCCGATGCCAATGCGCTGGCGCTGCATGCGCTTTTGATCGGGCTCGTCTTCGGTTTGATATTTACGATCGCGGTGCTGCTCGGCGGCGACGCGCTTTATTCAGCAATGGGCGGGAGCGGCGGCTCGCTTGCGGCGGCGAACACTTATTCCACCGTGATTTTCTCCGGCGCCGTTCTGGTGTGGCTGTTCAATTCGCTGGCGAACGTGATCCGCGGCACCGGCAATATGGTCGTACCCGCGCTAGTCACGTGCACCGGCGTCGCCGTTCTAATCCCGCTGTCACCGTGTCTGATTTTCGGCTGGGGGCCGTTTCCGCGACTTGGCGTCGCCGGCGGCGCGGCCGCCGTGCTCATCTATTACGCCGCCGGCAGCGCTGCATTTGCTTTCTATCTGCGTTCCGGGCGCAGCGTGGTGCGCCTCCAACTGACCGGCATCCGTTTGCGCTGGCGGCTCTTTGCCGACATTCTGCGCGTCGGCGCGGTCGCGGCACTCATCACTCTCCAGACCAATCTCACCATCGCGATTGCGACCGCGCTCGTTGGCGCGCTCGGGCCGGCGGCGATCGCCGGCTACGGCGTCGGCACGCGGCTTGAATATCTCCTCATTCCGCTGGTGTTCGGATTGGGCGGTCCACTGGTCGCGATGGTCGGCACCAATATCGGCGCGCATCGTCCCGACCGTGCTCTGCGCGTGGCCTGGATTGGCGCGGGCATCGCCGCGGGCTTATGCGAATTGATCGGGCTTTTTGCCGCGATGGCGCCGCGCGCCTGGCTGTCGCTGTTCGATACCGAGCCCGCCATGATCGATGCCGGTACGCGCTACCTGCACGTGGTCGGCCCCGCCTACGGCTTGTTCGGCCTTGGCATGGCGCTTTATTTCGCCTCGCAAGGCGCCGGCCGGCTGCTCTGGCCGCTGCTCGCAAATTTCGCCCGGCTCGTAATCGCAGGCGCCGGCGGTTATTTGGCCCTGCGCTTGAGCGGCAGCCTGACCGGCGTGTTCACCGCTTTGGCGGTTGCGCTTTGCGCGTTTGGTCTCATTAATGCGGCAGCTGTGGCCGGCGGCTCGTGGTTCGACAAGCCGCTGCGCGCGCGCCTGCAGCGTGAGGAGCTGGCATGACCAAGCGCTATCTGGAAGATTTCGCCGCCGGACAGATATTCAAGAGTGGCCGCAAGCGGGTCGACAAAGAGGAGATCTTCGCTTTTGCCAGCCAATACGATCCGCAGCCGTTCCATCTCGATGAGGCGGCCGCACGGCAATCCCCCTTTGCCGGGCTGGCGGCGAGCGGCTGGCACACCGCGGCGATAACCATGCGGCTTCTGGTTGACGGCGAATTCAAACCGGCCGGCGGCATTCTCGGCGTCGGCTTCGACGAATTGAGCTGGCCGCGCGCGGTCCGCCCCGGCGACGAATTGTATGTGATGAGCGAAGTGCTCGATGTGCGGCCATCGAAATCACGGCCGGATCGCGGCATGATCCGGGTACGCAACACCACGTTCAATCAGAACGACGAGCCAGTGCAGATTTTCACCGGCAACCTTCTGGTGCCGCGGCGCACGGCAAAAACCGACTAACAAATCAGCCAACACATAAAGGAATTTCACGATGCGCATTTTGGTGGTGGGCGCGGGCGCGCTCGGAGGCTATTTCGGCGGCAGGCTCAAGGAAGCCGGCCGCGACGTCACTTTTCTGGTGCGGCCGCACCGCGCCGAACTGTTGGCGAAAAGCGGGCTCGTGGTGCGCAGCCCCAAGGGCGACATCAAAATCGCTGCGCCACCGACCGTGCTGGCGGAGAACTTAAGCGCGCCGTTCGATCTGATCCTGTTGAGCTGCAAAGCCTACGATCTGCAAGGCGCGATGGATTCCTTTGCGCCGGCCGTCGGCGCCCACACCGCGATCCTGCCGCTTCTTAACGGCATGAAGCATATGGATTTGCTCGCCGCGCGGTTCGGCGCCGGCGCGGTGCTTGGCGGCCAATGCATCATCTCGGCGACGCTTGATAACGAGGGCCGCATTCTTCACCTCAACGATTTGCATTTCCTCTCGTTCGGCGAACAGAACGGTGCAAAATCGCCGCGCGTCGCAGCGATTGCCGCGGCGTTTTCCGGCGCCAAGTTCGAGTCTCAATTGTCGACCGCGATCCTCCAAGAGATGTGGGAGAAATGGGCGTTCATCGCCGCCGCGGCCGGCATCTGCTGCCTGATGCGCGGCGCGTTCGGCGACATCGCCGCTGCCGGCGCGAGCCAATTGGCGAGCAATATGTTCGGCGAGTGCTGTGCTATCGCGGCGAAGAACGGCTTTAACCCGGGCGAGACCGCGGTCAAGCGCAGCGTCGGCATGCTCACCGCGGCGGGCTCGCCGATCGCGGCCTCGATGCTGCGCGACATCGAGCGCGGCTCCCCGATCGAAGCCGATCATATTCTCGGCGATCTGTTAGCGCGGGGCGGCGCACGAGCGGGCGATTATCCGCTCCTCCAAATCGCCTATGCGCATTTGCGGACCTATGAAGCCAGGCGGCAACGCGAGAAGAGCGCCGCCGCGCCCGGGCGTTAGTAGCCCGGATATCGCCTAGAGCGATATCCGGCACAAAATATCGCTCCCAGATTCCCGCTTGCGCGGGAATAAGCGGACTGGCCCGCTAGACTGGAACTTTCCGCCGCATAAAACTATCTCCTGCCAAGGACGTTGTGTTCTCAGGTGGAGGAGGTCATGACCAAAATCGTCTATCGCATCGTCGAGCATGACGGCGGCTGGGCTTATCAGGTCGACGGCGTTTTTTCCGAAACATTCCCCTCCCACGACGCGGCCCGCAGCGCGGCGCAACGCGCCGCCGTCGAACAGCACCTGCCGGGGGAGACCCGGACCATTTCCTGGGAAGACTCTAAAGGCAAATGGCACGAAGAGGTGGCGCGCGGCGACGACCGCCCCGAGGCCGAGGTCGAAGGATAGATCTCAAAAAGATTGCGTGGTCAGTAATCGTAGCCTGGATCGAGCGGAGCTCGATCCGGGAGTATATTTCTCCTTGGCAATCTTTCTCTATTGACGCGCGGCATTCGCGGCTATCGTAGTGGCCGCGCCAATGCCGAATCAAACGAGCCATCATGTCGAGACCGCATTGAGCGGCTACGAGCTGCTCAACGATCCCTTGCTCAACAAGGGCACCGCCTTCACCGACACCGAGCGCGACGCGTTCGATCTGCACGGGCTATTGCCGCCGCATGTCGCCGAGCTCGATTATCAGGTGCGGCGCCGGCTTACCGCTTTTCGTGGGCTGGGCAGCGACCTGCAGCGCTATGTTTTCCTGCGCGGCCTGCAGGATACCAACGAGACATTGTTCTACGCGCTGCTCACCCGCAACATCGAAGAAATGATG
>JBPYFG010000227.1:0-2073 GCA_051986365.1 Xanthobacteraceae bacterium | reverse complement strand
GCCTGGGGCGTGCTGATTTCAGGCGTCCTGCAGGCGCTGCTGGTCGGTGGCGACACTCTCTTCATGGGAGCCATGACGTCATTCCGGGCGCTGCGATGGGATAAAGACGTGCAGCGCTTCTTCAAGGCGCTGCTTCCCGCTACGCTCGGGTCGGCGGGCACGCAGCTCGCGCTGTTTGCCGACACCATCATCGCGAGCTTCTTATCGGCCGGGGCGATTTCCGCCCTGTACTACGCGGACCGCATCAATCAGTTGCCTATCGGCGTGATCGGGATTGCCGTCGGCACGGTGCTGGTTCCTGAAATGACGCATCGCCTGGCTTCGGGCGATGAGGCGGGCGCGCAGACGACGCAAAATCGCGCAATCGAATTTGCGCTTTTGTTCGCGCTCCCCTGCGTCGTCGCTTTCCTGGTCGTGCCGGGGCTGATTATGCGCGGCTTATTCATGCGCGGCGCTTTCACCGCCGCTGACGCGCACGCGGCGGCACTCACGCTGATGGCTTACACCGTCGGGCTTATTCCATTCATCCTGATTCGCAGCGTCGTGGCGCCGTTTCTCGCGCGCGGCGACACCGCCACCCCGGTCAAGGCCGCTCTGATCGGAACCGCGGTCAACATCGTCTGCAAAATCGCGCTGATGTTTCCGCTGGCGCAAGTCGGATTGGCGCTCGCCACCTCGATTGGAGCCTGGCTCAATTTCATCCTGGTGCTGTATTTTGCCGCTCGTGCGCGGCTCATCGCTCCCGACGCCGAACTTAAAATGACGCTCATCAAGCTCGCCGCCGTCACCATTGTGCTTGCCTTCGTCTTGGCGCTTGCCGCGCCAGTTGTCACGGCGATGTTATCGTCATGGCCCAGGTTTCGTGACGAATCGGCGCTGGCGGTCCTGGTGGGGATCGGCGCGGTCGTCTACGGCGGCCTTGTCTTCGCACTGCTCGGCCGGCGTTGGCTCTCGCTACTTCGTGGGACCGCGCCACTCCACCCGACGCCCTCGCTAACCTCCGGCGCAGACCAAGCCTGACAGCAATTAGGAAACGACAATGCGCGTAGCAATGATCGGTGCCGGCTATGTAGGCCTCGTTTCGGGCGCCTGCTTTGCCGATTTCGGCCATCAGGTCACCTGCATCGACAAAGACGCGGCAAAGATTGCTGCGCTCAAGCGCGGTGAGATTCCCATTTTCGAGCCGGGCCTGGCCGAACTGGTCGAATCCAACGTGCGGCAGGGGCGGCTTGAATTCGCCGCAGAGACTTCCGGCGCGGGCGAGGCCGAGGCGATCTTTATCGCGGTCGGCACGCCGTCACGCCGCGGCGACGGCCATGCCGACCTGAGCTTCGTCTATCAGGCGGTACGCGAGATCTCGCCGCTGCTCAGCAGCGCCGCGGTAGTGATCACCAAATCCACGGTGCCGGTGGGTACCGGTGATGAGATCGAGAACATCCTGCGCGAGAAACGACCGGATGCCGACATCCAGGTGGTATCAAACCCGGAATTTCTGCGAGAGGGTGCGGCAATCCAGGATTTCAAGCATCCTGATCGCATCGTGGTCGGCAGCGACAATGACGGCGCGCGCAAGGTCCTCGCCGAAATCTATCGGCCGCTCTATTTGAATGCGCCTCCCATCATCTTTGTCAGCCGGCGCACCGCCGAGCTGATCAAGTACGCGTCTAACGCATTCCTGGCGACCAAGATTACCTTCATCAACGAGATGGCCGATCTATGCGAACAGGTGGGTGCCGACGTGCAGGAAGTCGCGCGCGGCATGGGGCTCGACAATCGCATCGGCGCAAAATTTCTCCACGCCGGCCCTGGTTTTGGCGGCTCGTGCTTCCCCAAGGACACCAGCGCGTTGATCAAGACGGCCCACGACCATGGCGTGCCGTTGCGCCTGGTCGAGACGGTTTCCGCAGTCAATGAGCAGCGCAAACGCGCCATGGCGCGCAAGGTTGTTCACGCGCTTGGCGGGTCGGTGCGTGGCAAGACCATCGCGGTGCTCGGGCTGACCTTCAAGCCGAACACTGACGATACCCGCGATTCGCCGGCCATTCCGCTGATCACGGCGCTTCACGATCTGGG
>JBPYFG010000226.1:0-3933 GCA_051986365.1 Xanthobacteraceae bacterium | reverse complement strand
GGCGCTTCGGCGATCTCGATCCGCCGCCAAATCAGGAAAGAGGCCGGCAGAGTCCGCCGGGATATCCGGACATCTACGTGGTCTCCAACGTGCTTGACGACAAAGGCCAGCCGATCGGCGCGCTCGGGGCCGGTGAAGCCGTCTGGCATACCGACATGAGCTATCTGGAACTGCCGCCGGATGCGTCGATGCTCTATGCGCTCGAAATTCCGCCGACCGGCGGCAATACGTGTTTCTGCGGCATGCAGGCGGTATGGCGGGCATTGCCGGGTGCGTTGAAGGCGAAGCTCGGGACGCGCCGCATCAAACACGACGGCACGTTCAACAGCGGCGGCTATGTACGCCAGGGCGTGACGCCGACCGACGATCCACATAGAGCGCCTGGGGCGTGGCATCCCGCCGTTTGCGGGCATCCGGTCAGCGGCGAACCCGCGCTCTATCTCGGTCGGCGGCGGAATTCCTATGTCGAGGATCTGCCGCGGGCGGAATCCGACGCACTGCTCGATGCGCTGTGGCAGTTCGTCGATTCGCCGGAATTCACTTACGAACACCACTGGCGCGTCGGCGACCTCGTGGTCTGGGACAATCGATCGACCATGCACCGGCGCGACCCGTTCGATAATGCCTTACGCCGCGTCATGCATCGGACCCAGATCAAGGGAAAATTTCGGCCCAAGGCCTATGTCGCGGCCGAGCGCGAAACGGCGTCGGCTTGAGCCAAATTGTAGGGTGGGCAATATCGTCAGCGCTATTGGTTCTGCGTGGGCGTCGTGCGCGAACGATTTTTGCCGACGCGTCACGCGCATTGCCGGCGCGATGCTCACCTACGCTTACTAAAACCGCTTAGAGCGCTGCGTTATGATAATCCCAGAGCCGCCGCCGCGGCTGCGGCCAACAGGCCGAAGACAAACGTTCCCAAGCAAAGAACGAGAAGTGCGCGTATAGGCAATGCACGCCCCAACATCGCGAGCGATGGCAGGCTCACAGCTGGCAAGGTGACAAGCAATGCGGCGGCGCCCGTCCCGCCGAGCCCGAATTGCTGCAGGACTTGGATAATTGGCACTTCACCGGCAGTAGGGATGACGAAGAGCGTTCCGGCGGCCGCGAGTACTGGGGTAAGCCAGAAGGCGTGACCGATTTCGGGAGTCATTGCGGGGAAGAACCACGCCCGAACCATGCCGAGGGCGAAGACCAGCACGGCATATTCCGGGACCAGCCGGACGGCAAGACGGAAGAAAGCGCTAGCCCAAGCGAGAATTAGGGGTCGGTCGCTGTTATCAGATCGGATTGCCGCACGATGCGGGTACCACTCGGTCGAAACAAAACGCGCGGCGAGGTTGCCAATCACAAAGACGAGCGCCACACCCACGACTAGTCGGAGCGCCGCCCACTGCCAGCCAAGGACAAAGCCGATGAACACTAGGGCGGCCGGATTGAGGACCGGGTTAGCGAGCCAATAGATTAGTGCAGAAGAGGCGCCGGCACCGCTCTCGATCATGCCGACTGCAATTGGAGCGCAGCAGCATGTACACATCATTGAGGGGATGGCGAAGGCGGTCGCACGCAGCGAACCCTTTGGGCCGGTAAAAAGCTGGCTGAGCTGCAAGCGGGGCAACAGCGCCTCAATTCCGGCTCCGAGGGCGAGCCCTAGCAGCAGCGCTTGCCAGATCGCCTTGAGATACGCGATCGAATAAGCAAAACCTGCCTGCAAACTGACTCCTGGCGACGCCGGCAGATCCCCGCTCACGATTGAGGAGCCGAGCGTGTGATCCTGCGCAGCAATGAATGCCTTTGCGTAATAGGGCGACCACTTGACATAGAATAAGCCTGCGATCGCCAGTGCGAAGAAGAGCACGATCCCGCTCCACGCAGAAAACCGTGACACCGCGGCGCGGGCGGCGAAGGGTGTAGTCATGGCGGTTTGCTCATTTAGCTAGCGCCCCCATGTTCCAAATCAATCGCGGTCTGAAAGTTCCGCCGGAACCCGCGTCGAACGCATTGGATCAATCGCTGCTCGGAACTTGCGAGCCCCGTCCGATGCGCTCCAAAAATAGACCCTCAAAAAGCCTGCATTGATTATTCCGAACGAAATTACTTCAGCGGCCATTGTCCGGTTTCGATCTTACCCGCGGCGATTACGGCTTGGGTGCGGCTGTCGACGCCGAGCTTTTGCAATATGGCAGAGACATGCGCCTTGACGGTCGCTTCCGACACGCCAAGTTCATAGGCGATCTGCTTATTGAGGAGCCCGCCCGAGAGCATCATCAGCACCCGCACCTGCTGCGGGGTAAGCGTTGCCAGCCGCCTGATCAGCGCGGCGGTCTCGGCATCTGCCGCGCTGGCAAGCTCGACATCGGGCGGCGTCCACATTTCGCCCGCCAACACCCGCGCAATGGCGGTGCGCAGCGCCTCTACCCCGAGTGTTTTTGGCAAAAAACCCGCGGCGCCGAATTCCATACAATGGCGAATCACGACTGGATCGTCATTGGCGGAGACGACCGCAACCGGCAGGCTTGGATATTGCGCACGCAAATACATCAATCCGGAAAAGCCGCGCACGCCCGGCATTTGCAGGTCGAGCAGGATCAAATCCACCTCGACGCCGGTTTCGAGCCGCTCCACCACCTGCTCAAACGTGCCGGCCTCCGCGACCTCGACGCGATCGAACAAACGATTGATCGCTTCGCGCAGTGCGCCGCGAAATAGCGGATGATCGTCCGCGATCAAGACTTGGTAAGATTGCGCCTCGCTCAATCGGTTGCCTTGTCACTATTGGCGCAGGAGCCGCAAAATTGCAGGACCACCTCGCGCCGATGCGGGCTCCTGCGATGTTCGGCGACATAAATGCCTTGCCAGGTGCCGAGCGCTAAATCGCCGCCGCTGATTGGTATCTGCAAGGACACGCCGTTGAGCATGGCTTTGACATGAGCCGGCATGTCGTCCGGCCCTTCGACGTCGTGCACCCAGCCGGCATTGGCCGGCGCCAGGCGGCGGAGCGCAGTGACCAGATCGGTGCGCACGTCGGGATCGGCATTCTCCTGGATGACGAGCGAGGCGGAGGTATGCCGCAAATAAATCAGAACGGCGCCGTCGCGCGCGCCGACCTGTTTGAGAAAGCCGGTCACCTCCGCCGTGATCTCGAAAAAACCTTCGCCAGACGTTTCTACCGACAAACGCGCGGTGGCAATGCTATCGGCTTTCGTGCTGCGAATGGCGGAAAGCTTGCTCAAGATCGCTCAGCTCTTGTTGAAGACCTGCTTTTGCGCGCGTGCGACGGCATCGATAAAACGTTGCCAGACGTGACCGACAAAAGCGATCGCCCGATCGATATCGGCGTCGCTCGGCAGACGCAGCGCCGAGTCATTTTGGGCGGCGGGCGCGTCTGGCGCCACGCCCGGCGGCAGTGGCAGATCGCGCGCCAGCAGAGCTTTCTTCAGCGCCGCATTCTCGCTCTGCAATCGGGCGATCTCATTCTCGAACACGGCCCGATCCTCCGGTGCCGTTTGGCAGGCCCAGCCGACCGGTTGCTCGGTGCACAGCGACAGCGCGCCTGATTGGGTGTCGAGGCGCAAAAAGCCGTTCGCCTGTTTGCTGAAGACGTAACGGCCGCCCTCGGTATCCGGCGTCGGTTCGTCGGCCAAGGCGGGTCTAATTGCCGGTCCCATCAGAACTGCCACCGCCACGGCGATCACCATGCCGACTTGCTTCATGACCAGATCCTCTCGCGAGAACGTGTCAACACTCCAATATTAAGGGCGGAGAACCCGCCTGGCACGGCCGGGCTTGGCCATCTGACCAGCCTTTGCGGTGCACAAAGGACAACCGAATAGAACCGCCCGAGCATGCACTATCTCCTGCTAAATCAATGGCGTAGTCGAGGTCTGCGTTTTCTTGACTTGCCGAAACCCAATCAGTATGGTCCGCGCGGCTTTA
>JBPYFG010000225.1:0-3434 GCA_051986365.1 Xanthobacteraceae bacterium | reverse complement strand
CTGCGGCACCACGATACAGGCGGCGATGATCAGTGTGGCCCAGCGCGCCGATTTCATCGTCACGATGCTGCCGACCAGCGGCAGCATTGCCGAATTGGCGAGATGAAATAAAAGCAGGCAGCCGGCGAAGATCAGAAGTGGCCGGTTCTGCATCAGCGCGCCACGACGGACTGGCGGCTTCCTGGTGACATCGCGCGGCGGCGCGCCATGGGCGCGCTCCGGATCGATTTCGTTTTCGGCGATGCGGCGCAGCGCCAATAGCGCCGGAACCAGCAGCAGCACCGTGACAACAAACACCGCGCGCGGCGAAATGAAATAGCCGCATGCGCCCATTGCTGCGGCCGCAAGCCCATTGCCGATCGAGGCAAAACGCGCATTGCGGCCGAGCCGTTCGCCAATAGCGGCATGGCCGACGAGGCCCAGGCTGATCGCGGCGATCGCGGGTCCCAGTACGCAGCTCGCCGCCGCTTGCAGGATCGCCGCGCCAAACACCGCCGGGAAAATCGGCAGTGCGGCATAAGTGAGCGCGCTGACGCAGATCGCCACAATCGCGACGCCGGCAACAAAACGCTCTGAGCGGGCGGCATCGACGGTGGCGCCGCCTGGCATTTGTCCAATCAGCGAAACGAAACCAGAGACCGAGAGAATGAGGCCGATATCGACCTGGGTCCAGCGCTGCGCCGTGAGATAGACGGAAACAAAAGGACCGAAGCCGGTTTGCACGTCGGCGACGAAAAACACGAACCAGTCGAGACCCCGCAAACTTCGTCGCGATGGCGCGGGTGGCTCGCTGCCCGGTCCGGTTGCCGGCGGGACTGCGGGAGAACGCGTAGGCGCCGGCTCCGGTCGCTCAGCAATGCGGCGGGAAAGATTTGAGCGCAGGATGCCTCTCCAGCAATCGTCCACAAATTCGCGGTTCGATTTCGCGCGCGCAATCAAGCGCGCGCGTCACTCAAACGGCAGTGGCTCGAGCTTGCCAAGCGCACCCAGAACAACGATGGGTTTGCCCTCTTGGTATTCGGGGGCCGCCTTGACCTGGTCGCGGGTAAGATCAAGCGAGATTTTGGCATTTGGCTGGCCTGGCGGCGGAAAGTGCAAGGCGCTCCAATCCACCGCGATTTTCCGGCTGCCAACGCCAAGAAATCCGCCGAAATCGATCACCGCGGCGCGAACGCGGCCGCTGTGATCGACGATTACGTCAACGATCCGGCCCATATTTTCGTCGGCCGCGTCGAGGACCGGTCGGCCGAGAATGCCCTCAACTTCGTGATTATTGAGCACCGTCACCGTCGGCGGTTCCACGGTTCCGGTCGAACCCTGGTCGGTAGGTTCGTTCGGTGCCGGTCCTGGCGCATCCTCCGAAGCCGCGCATAAAGTGACCAGCGCCGCCAACAAAGCCGCAGCCAGTCCCGTCGTTATCGGTCCCTTGGCGTGCATTGCCGTTCCAATGGAACTTTCAATCAGACAAGCCGGATCAGGTCGGTCGGTTCCGCTCACCGGTTCCCATAGGGCAGAGGGCGCGCCGGGTTAGCGGCTCAGCGTGTTGAGATCACGTCGAAAACACGACTGAAACGCGGATGTCGCCGCTGATCCGCGGGGTGTCGAGCGATACCGTCTCGCCGTGGCGTCGCACCCTTAAGTCGACGCTCGAGGATGAAAGCTGTAGATCGCGAAACATGACCTCGTCGAGGAATTCCGGCAGCCGCGGATTGCGCAGCCGGATCTCGCGCGTGAACGGATCGAATTCAAGCCCGAGGCAAGCTTCAAGCAGCGTGAACGGCGTGGCGCTTGCCCAGGCTTGCGGCGAGCAGGCAACCGGGTAGAGCGTCGGCCCGTGGCCGCGCTGGCGCTGAAAACCGCAGAACAATTCCGGTAATCGCCGCTGATCCATATAGGTCGCGGCGCTGAACAATCCGCTGAACAATGTCTCAATGGGGCGCTTGGCTTCGTAACGTGCCATGCCGAGTGCGATCAACGCATTGTCGTGCGGCCAGATCGAGCCGTTGTGATACGACATCGGGTTAAAGCGCGCCTCTCCTCTGGCGACCGTGCGAATGCCCCAACCGGAAAAGAAGTTCGGTTTCAATAGGCCGGCGGCGACGCGCGCGGCGCGATCGGGGGCGGCAATTCCGGTAAAGAGGACCTGGCCGGCATTTGAGGTGCGGACGCGGCATGGTTGTTTGTCGCCGTCGAGCGCCAGCGCATAGGTGTCGATGTCCGAACACCAGAACGCCGCTTCGAACCGTTCGGCGAGCCGCGCGGCCTCGCCATCGAGCCGGTCCGCCGCGAAATCGAGGCCGAGCCGGCGCGCGCAGCGCGCCGCCATGCGCTTAGCGGCATAGACATAGCCTTGTACTTCGACGAGCGCGATGGCCCCGTCAGCGAGCCGTCCATCGGCGTGAAAGATCGCATCGTGGGAGTCTTTCCAACCCTGATTGGCGAGGCCGTGTTCGCTGGCGCGCTGGTATTCGACGAAACCATCGCCATCGGGATCGCCCGGTCCGTCGATCCAAGCGAGCGCCGCCTCGATCGCCGGCCACAGTTCGACGATGGTGGCGCGGTCGCCGGTGCGTTCTGCATAAAGTCCGGCGAGTAGAACGAATAGCGGGGTGGAATCGACGCTGCCGTAGTAAAGGCCAAACGGCACTTCGCGCAGCGCCGCCATTTCGCCGCCGCGCATCTCATGCAGGATCTTGCCGGGTTCGGCGTCGGCGAGTGGATCGTGTTTGGTCGCCTGATAGGCGGCCAAGCGGCGCAACACCCCGCGCGCCACGTCCGGTGACCACCACAGCATCTGCAGGGCGGTGATCAATCCGTCGCGGCCGAACGTGGTCGAATACCAGGGAATACCGGCATAGGGGTAGCGGCCCTGCGGCGTCTCCGTCATCAGCATGCCGAGATCGGCGGCCGAGCGGCACAGGATCTCGTTGAAGCGATCGTTCGAAGTTTCAACCGACGTGCGCTGGCGGGTCGCTTCGCGCACTTCACGCCGCGCCCTGATCAGCCCGCGTCTGAACGGCAGTGGCCGGCTTTGCGGCCGATTGCAACTTATCGCAAGAAACAGCGGCCGGGTTTCACCGGGTTTGAGATGCAAATTGTAGACGGCCGCGTCGTTTTTGAGCTGATCCGGCGCCGGATCGAAATCAAGCGCGGTCTGCCGCGTTTTGCCGTCCAGGCCGCCATAGGTCAGCAGCACGCGATTGTCGCCATGGACCTTCGCCGCCGTGGTGCCGTGCCGCTCGCGATGCGCGCCGCGAACTTCGAACAAATCGGCAAAGTCGTTCTCGAACAGGATCGTCAGACGAAAGTCGATCGGCTGATCGCTGTAATTACGCAAGCCGAGCCGCTGATAAGCAGTGTCGCGCCAAATGAAGATGGTGCGCAGAATGTGGACGCGGTCCTTCTCCATCACGATGCGCTGGCCGTCGATCAGG
>JBPYFG010000224.1:0-3055 GCA_051986365.1 Xanthobacteraceae bacterium | reverse complement strand
AGTCATGTCCTTGTCGCACGGCGCGCGGCGGCTGCCGCGCGTCGAAGTCCTAGGCTACAATGTCGAGCTGAAGGACGAGAATGGCTTTGTCGGCGACCGCGCCAGCAAGCGCGTGTTTCGGCAATTCGTCGACGAATGGCGCAAACCGCTGCGCCGCGTCGGCCAGGATCCATTCGGCAACGAACAGTCAAGCAAGATCGCCAAAAAAAAGCTCGACGACATGCTCGCCAACGGCGACGTCGAATCGGCCGGCGTCGTGCAAGGCGCGATCGAATCCTTTGCGCAACAACTTGCGGGCGTACTCCATCGCTTTCTCAAGCTGAAGGAATGGAAAGCGGCCGAGCGTGTCGTGTTCGGCGGCGGGTTTTCCGGCAGCCGCGTCGGCGAGCTCGCCATCGGCCGCGCCTCGGTGTTGTTGAAGAACGAAAGGGTCAAGACCGAAATTGCGGTCGTCCGCAACGATCCGGACGTAGCCGGGCTGATCGGCGCGGCGCACCTGGCGCCGACCTGGATGTTCAAGGCCCATGACGGCATTCTCGCCGTCGACATCGGCGGCACCAATATCCGCGCTGGTATTGTTTGTTTAAATTTACAGGAGGCCGAGGACATGTCGAAGGCCGAGGTCGGGCAGTTCGAGCTGTGGCGGCATGGCGATGAAAAGCCGAGCCGCGACGAAGTCATCGATGGTCTGATCGGCATGCTCAAACGCCTGACCAAGGCCGCCAAGAAAGAAAAGCTTCAACTTGCCCCCTTCATCGGCATCGGCTGTCCGGGACGCATCGACGCCCGTGGTTCAATCGAAGCCGGCGGCCAGAATTTGCCGGGCAATTGGGAGAGCAGCGCATTCAATCTGCCTGCCCTGCTGCACGAGGCGATCCCCGAGATCGGCGGCAACGAGACCACGATCCTCATGCACAACGACGCCGTCGTGCAGGGCCTGAGCGAGGCCCCATTCATGCATGACGTCGAGACCTGGGCCGCGTTTACGATCGGCACCGGGCTCGGCAACGCGCTGTACAACAATCGCGAGCAGTGAAGAAAACAGAATCACCTCTCTCCGCTGGGGAGAGGTCGAGCGCACGAAGTGGGCGAGGGCGAGGGGGATCGGATGATGCAGTTCTTTTCGGCTGACCCCCTCACCCGCCTCGCGCCTTAGGGCGCTCGGCGCCCTCTCCCCAAAAGGGGAGAGGGAAGTTTGGAGGCGGCTGGCCGCCTCACCCCACGTCCTGCGAGTGGATGCGGCGCTCGCCGACCGCGATCGGCTCGAGCTTGCCGCGTTGGCGGCGCACGATCAGCTTGTTGAGCGCCGCCAGATACGCCTTCGCCGAAGCGACCAGCGTGTCGGGATCGGCGCCTTTAGCGGTGACCGAGCGGCCGTGTTCGGACAATCGTACCGAGACTTCCGCCTGCGCGTCGGTGCCCTCGGTGACCGCGTGCACCTGATAGAGCTCCAGCACCGCATCGTGCGGCACCATCGCTTTGATGCAATTGAACGTCGCGTCGACCGGACCGTTGCCCTCGCGTTCGTCAATCACTGAGTTGCCGGCGATGTCGAGCCGCATGGTGGCGCGCTGCGGGCCGCGGGTGCCGGCGATTACCGTCAGCGATACCAGTTTGATATGATCCTGCGCGGTCGCGATCTCTTCGTCGACCAGCGCCTCGATATCCTCGTCGTAGACGTGCTTCTTGCGGTCGGCGAGCGCCTTGAATCGCACGAAGGCGTCCTCGAGCTGATTGCCAGCCAGCCGATAGCCGAGCTCTTCCAGCTTGTGGACGAAGGCGTGACGGCCGGAATGCTTGCCCATGACGAGCGAGGTCTGCTTCACGCCGACATCCTCGGGCATCATGATTTCGTAGGTCTGGGTGTGCTTGAGCATGCCGTCCTGATGGATGCCGCTTTCGTGCGCGAATGCGTTCCTGCCGACGATCGCCTTGTTGAACTGCACCGGGAACGAGGTGACCGCGGACACGAGTTTCGATGCCCGCGTCAACATGGTGGCGTCGATGCCGGTCCAATAGGGCAGCACGTCGTTGCGCACCCGCATCGCCATCACGACTTCCTCGAGCGAGGCGTTGCCGGCGCGCTCGCCGATGCCGTTGACGGTGCACTCGATCTGCCGCGCGCCGGCGTGCACGCCGGCGAGCGAGTTGGCCACCGCCATGCCGAGATCGTTGTGGCAATGCACCGAGAAGCGCGCGGCGTCGGAATTCGGCACCTGTTCGCGTAAGCGCTTCAGCAACGCGAAATATTCCTCGGGGACAGTGTAGCCGACGGTGTCCGGGATATTGATGGTGGTGGCGCCGGCCTTGATCGCGGCTTCCACGCAACGGCACAGGAAATCGAATTCGGTGCGCGTGCCGTCCTCGCTCGACCATTCGACGTCGTCGGTGTAATTGCGCGCGCGGGTGACCTGCGCGATCACCATCTCGTAGACTTCGTGCGGCTCCTTTTGGAGCTTGTATTTCATGTGCACCGGCGAGGTGGACAGGAAGGTGTGAATGCGCCGGCGCTCGGCCGGCTTGATCGCTTCGGCGCAGCAATCGATGTCCTTAGAGCCGGCACGGGCGAGGCCGCACACCACCGCTTTTTTGGCGCGCTTGGCGATCTCATTGACCGCGGCGAAATCGCCGTCGGAGGCGATCGGGAATCCGGCCTCGATCACGTCGACGCCCATAGTGTCGAGCAGTTCGGCGACTTCGAGCTTCTCCTCGTGCGTCATGGTGGCGCCGGGACATTGCTCGCCGTCGCGCAAGGTGGTGTCGAAGATGAGGACGCGGTCTGCTTCTCTTCTGGGCGCAGTCGCTTTGGGCGCAGTCGCTTGCGGCGCAGTGTTGGCCGGCGCCTTGGCTCGGCTGGTGCTGCCGGGATTCATGATGAGGTCCTTGTCTCTGGCGCCGGTTCCGGTTTCATCATCGGGGTTCGGGGAGGGCGCTCGCTTGTGGCTCTGTCGTGGCTCTCTTGGGTTCGGTGCGGCGATCCCCTGAGTGCCCAGGCGCAATGGCCCAGCCGGCCCTCAGGGGGCGATAAGGAGCAGGAGCCCGCCGAGAATGAGGG